>JBJTGC010000203.1:0-4143 GCA_046093725.1 Actinomycetota bacterium | reverse complement strand
GCTCGACGAGGCACGATGGGTCTTTGCCGACAGGGAATCCGTAGTACACCTGCCAGCCCTTGGTGGGGTCGTCGCCGGTGTGGTCGAGAACCACCGATCGCACCCCTGAGGGGCTTTTCAAGTCTGGAAAGAGAAGCGGACCGTCTTCGGCTACGACCTTTGCGATGCGTTCCACCTGACCCACCTCGAAGATCGATGACCCAAGGTTGGTGATGTTCTCCCCACGATCCGAGATGAAGGCCGCCACACCCCATGTGGCGAGAAATAGCACCGCGATGAAGGCGATTCCGGCGAGTACCGGAGCAACGGCACGGGCAAGGGGGGAGCGCAAGCGGAAGCCAGCCATGACCCCATTGTGGTCGTTTCGTGGCTGAAACACCTCACGGCGTAGGGTTAAACACTTGTGAAGCGCCCTTACCGAGTCGTCGTTGCCAAGCCCGGCCTCGATGGTCATGACCGTGGGGCCAAGACCATCACACGCGCCCTGCGCGACCACGGTTTTGAAGTCATCTACACCGGCCTTCACCAGACGCCAGAGCAGATCGCAGAGACCGCCCTTCAAGAAGATGTCGACGCGGTCGGCCTTTCACTTCTCTCTGGCGCGCATTTGACTCTCTTCCCGCGTGTCATGGAAGAACTTCGCGCTCGCGATCTTGGTGACATCCTCATTTTTGGCGGCGGCGTCATTCCAGATGCCGATGCACGCGCTCTTAAGGAACAAGGCGTGGGCAACATCTTTGGCCCTGGCTCTTCATTGAAGAGCATCTGTCAGTGGCTTGAACAAGAACTCGACAACAAGGAGTAAGAGTGGACCTCTTTGAGTACCAGGGCAAGCAGTATTTCGCGCGCTTCGACATACCGGTATCGGCAGGCGGTGTTGCAGACACCGTCGACCAAGCAGTGAAAGTGGCGGACAGTTCGCAATACCCAGTGGTGGTGAAGGCGCAAGTGCAAGTTGGTGGTCGCGGTAAGGCCGGTGGTATCAAACTCGCAAACAATGCCGATGAGGTTCGCACCCATGCAGGGAACATTCTTGGTATGGACATCAAGGGACATGTCGTCAAGCGCGTGTGGGTCGAGCATGCATCTGACATTGACGAGGAGTATTACGCCTCATTCACTCTTGATCGCGCTGCCAAGAAGCACTTGCTCATGTTGAGCGCCCAGGGTGGTGTCGATATCGAAGAAGTCGCAGCAAAAGATCCAGATGCAATCGTCAAGCTGCACATCAACCCAGTTGAAGGTTTGTCCACTACGGTCGCCAAGAAGGCTGCCGTCGATGCGAAGATCCCCGCGAAGGCCCAAGATGGCGTTGCGGACATTCTGGTGAAGTTGTACCGCTGTTTCACCGAAGGTGACTGCGACCTAGCGGAAATCAACCCACTCATCTTGAAGCCAACTGGTGAAGTGCATGCCCTCGACGCCAAGGTCAGCCTCGATGCCAACGCCGATTTCCGTCACCCTGAATGGGAAGAGTTCAAGGCCACTGTCGAACTCGACGATCGCGAGAAGTTGGCACGTGACAAAGGGCTTCAGTACATCGGCCTCGACGGATTCGTCGGAATCATCGCGAACGGTGCAGGTCTCGCAATGAGCACGCTTGACGTGGTCAACCAAGTTGGTGGCAAGGCTGCCAACTTCCTCGACATCGGTGGCGGCGCCAATGCTGATGTCATGGCGAGCGCACTTGAAGTCATCAACTTCGACAAGAACGTGAAGAGCATCTTCATCAACATCTTCGGTGGCATCACCCGCGGTGAGGAAGTTGCCAAGGGAATCGTCGAAGCGCTTGGCCGCGTTGATCTTCGCGCACCAATCGTGATTCGCCTCGACGGCACCAATGCCGAAGAAGGCCGCGAGATTCTGCGCAATGCCGGAATTCCAGAATCAAAGCTGGTGAGCAAGCCCACCATGTTGGAGGCCGCAAAGGCCGCAGTCGAGATCGCGAAGAAGTAGGGAAGACGTCATGGCAATTTTCGTCAACGAAAACACCAAGGTCATTGTCCAGGGTCTTACTGGCGGCCAAGGCAAATATCACGGTTTGCGTAACAAGGCATACGGCACGCAGGTAGTCGGTGGTGTGACCCCAGGTAAGGGTGGTACCGACGTTGAAGGCATTCCGGTCTTCAACTCTGTTGCAGAAGCAGTTGCTGCCACAGGCGCAACAGCGTCATTCGTGGCCGTGCCACCAAAGGCTGCGCCCGCTGCAATTCTCGAAGCCGCCCAAGCGGGCATCGGGTTCGTGGTGTGTATCACCGAAGGTATTCCCGCACAAGATGAGGCGCGTACGTTCAATACGCTGAAGCGCGACTTCGCCAGCACTCGTCTGCTTGGCCCGAACTGCCCGGGCATCATCAGCCCAGGGAAGTGCAACATCGGAATCACTGCTGGTGAAATTGCACAGTCGCCGTCAGCGAAGGGTCCGAACGTCGGCATTGTGTCGCGTTCAGGAACACTCACATACCAAGCGTTGTATGAGCTGAAGCAACTTGGCATCGGAGTCAGCACGTGTGTCGGTATCGGTGGAGACCCTGTGCCTGGCACATCGTTCATTGACTGCCTTGCAGAGTTCGAAAAGGATCCCGAGACTCACGCCATCATCATGATTGGCGAAATTGGTGGAAGTGCTGAAGAAGAAGCAGCTGATTTCATCAAGGCAAATGTGTCGAAGCCGATGTCTGCATACATTGCAGGTGTCACCGCTCCAGCTGGCAAGAAGATGGGCCACGCCGGTGCCATCGTGTCGGGTGGCAAGGGAACGGCGCAGGGGAAGATGGACGCTCTGCGTGACGCAGGTGTCAAGGTTGGGCTGAACCCGACTGAAGCCGGCTCGCTCATGTCCGACATCGTGAAGGGACTTCGCTGAGTGCCCCGAGCACTCCTTTCGGTCTACGACAAGTCCGGCATCGTTGAGTTAGCGGCGTCGCTGGTCGAACTTGGCTGGGAGTTGATCTCCTCAGGCGGAACGGCAAAAGTTCTGTCAGATGCGGGTGTACCGGTCACTGACGTCGCAGAAGTGACGGGAGTGCCGTCGATACTTGGGCATCGTGTCGTCACGTTGCATCCCACTGTTCACGGTGGAATTCTCGCGGACTTGAACGACCCAGATCACAAGGCGGACATGGCCCGTCACGACATCGAACCAATCGACCTCGTCGTCGTGAATTTGTATCCATTCCAGTCGAATCCGAGTGTCGATCTCATCGACATCGGTGGTCCAGCTCTTGTTCGGGCGGCAGCAAAGAACTTTTCTCGTGTCGGAGTGGTCGTTGATCCGTCGGACTACGAGACCGTGCTCGACATGCTCCGCCACGGAGATTTCGGTGTTCACACTCGTCGACAGTTGGCGCAAAAGGCATTTCGCATCACAAGCGCGTACGACGCAGCAATCGCAGCGTGGATGGGTTCTGACTTCGATCAGACCGTCGACATTTCTCTGCCGACCCTTCTCACCATCGTCGCTGAACGTGACGAGGTGTTGCGTTACGGAGAGAACCCCCATCAGGCAGGTGCTCGTTACCGATTGCCCGGTGTTGAGAGTTGGTGGGACAGCGCTCTACAACTGAACGGCAAAGAGATGTCGTATCTCAATGTGCTCGATGCGGAAGCTGCATGGCAGTTGGTGAACGCTTTTGAAGAACCCGCATCAGTCATTGTGAAACATGCGAACCCGTGTGGTGTCGCCCTCGGTGTGTCTGCGTTCGATGCATACTCACGTGCTCACGCGGCAGACCCGGTGAGTGCCTTTGGTGGAATCGTGGCAGTCAATCGGGAAATCGATGACGACACAGCTCGCGCGATTGCCGAGGTGTTCACAGAAGTCGTCATCGCGCCGTCGTACAGCTCGGGGGCCCTCGACATCCTCACGCAGAAGGATTCCTTGCGCGTGTACGAAGCTGGCGCGCCGTTCAACAACGCTGGTCTTGACGTACGCAGCATTGACGGAGGGGTGTTGGTGCAGACAATTGATGATGTTGATCAACCTCTCGATGAGCATGAAGTTGTCACCAAGCGCACTCCTTCAGATGCCGAATGGACAGACATGTTGTTGGCTTGTAAAGTTGTTGCTGCTACATGGAGCAACGCAATCGTCCTTGCAAAGGACGGAGTGGCAGTTGGAATTTGTGGTGGTCAACCAAACCG
>JBJTGC010000202.1:0-7951 GCA_046093725.1 Actinomycetota bacterium | reverse complement strand
GACATGGTCATCGCTTACTTCTACACACGACCCATGGTTCTGCTGCTTGCGCGCACCCGATTCCTCAATTCGGCAAGTGTGCTTGGTGTGAAACGAGTCGAGTCTGATGCAGCGGCAGGGGGTGCATGATGGCTGGGCTTTGGAATCGTCTCTACACCGGCACGACCACGGTCGACTTTTATGGCAAGCGCAAGGTTGGTTTCATCTTCTCTGCAGTTCTCGTCATCATCACCTTGGGGTCATTGATCGGACGTGGCATCAACCTCGGCATTGACTTCACCGGTGGTATCGCGTGGGAAGTGAAGCAGTCAGCTGAACTAAACGTCGATTCGGCACGTGAGGTGCTTGAGGCAAACAACATCGAAACTGCAAACGCGAAGATTCAAACGATTGACTCTGGCGAGGCGGCCCGCGTTCGAATCCAAGTCGAGGATCAGCCCGAAAATGTCGCTTCAGCGGTGAAAAAAGGTCTCGCAGACAAAGCTGCGGTTGACGTCAACGAAGTCAGTCAATCTTCGGTGAGTAGCACCTGGGGTCGCAGCATCACAGAGAAGGCCGCGTGGGCTCTTTTATGGTTCTTCCTTCTCGTGACTGCCTTCATCGTGTGGCAGTTCGAATTCAAGATGGCCGTGGGTGCGCTTGCGGCGGTGGTCCATGACATCATTATCAGTGTTGGCGTGTACTCGCTGACCGGCTTCGAGATGACGCCAGCGACCGTGGTGGCGTTCCTCACTATTCTCGGCTATTCGCTCTATGACACAATCGTCGTATTCGACCGTGTGCGTGAGAACACCGAGATGTACTCCGGAAGCAAAGTGTCGTACGGCGACATTGTGAATGTGTCCATGAACCAAGTGCTCATGCGCTCTCTCAACACCAGCATCTCCTCGCTCTTGCCGGTCGTCAGCCTGCTCGTGCTTGGCTCGTTCGTCATGGGTGCCGTCGCGCTTCAAGAGTTCGCCATCGCTCTGCTTGTCGGACTTGCGACCGGCGCATACTCGTCCATCTACATCGCGACGCCGCTACTTGGCGTGTTGAAAGAGCGTGAGACCAAGTACGCCGCCATGAAAGGCGAGTTGTCTCGTGGCGCCGACATGGGACGCATGATTGCGCGCGGAATGACCACGACAACTCGCACGCGTTCCACAACCGCCAGCGAAAAACCGGCAAGTGAACGCACGCCAGTGGCTGAATCGTTGGTCGATGCCTCGGTCATCCTCAGTCATCCGCCGCGTCCGCGCAAGAAGCGCCAACGCTGAGCCCAAAGCTCGCCGGTAGCCTTGGCTCATGGCGACTGTTGACAGAGTTCTCCCGTGGCGGAGACACCACAGTGCGCCCATCGAAGAGTTGGCTCCACTGCTCACGGCTTACCGATCGCGGCATCCGAAAGCCCCTGTCGCTCTCATCAATAAGGCCTACGAGGCCGCCCGCGAAGCGCATCAACAGCAGCATCGCTCGAGTGGTGAGTCATACATCAATCATCCGATAGCTGTCGCGCGAATCGTCGCCGATCTCGGCCTCGATGAGGTGTCACTCGCTGCAGCCCTCCTTCACGATGCCGTAGAAGACACAGAAATCACGCTTGATGATGTGGAGCGGGAGTTTGGTCAGCAAGTAGCTGCCATCGTCGATGGTGTCACAAAGCTCGATCGCCTCCGGTTCGACTCACGCGAAGAGCAACAGGCAGCCACCATGCGCAAGATGCTCGTGGCGATGGCAAAAGATATTCGCGTGCTTGTCATCAAGCTGGCTGACCGACTTCACAACATGCGCACACTTGCCGCTGTTCCAGTCGACAAGCAACAGAGAGTCGCGCAGGAGACACTCGACATTTATGCACCGCTCGCGCACCGCCTAGGCATGCAGGAGATGAAGCAGCACCTCGAAGACTTGTCTTTTGCATCGCTGTACCCGAAGCGATTTGCCGAGCTCGATCACCTTGTCGCAACGAGAACGCCAGAACGCGATGTCTATCTCGCACGTGCAGTTGCAGAGGTCAGAAAACGCCTTACAGGTGTTGGCATCACAGCAGAAGTCACCGGACGTGGCAAGCACTTGTGGAGTATCTACGAAAAGATGGTCCAGAAGGATCGAGAGTTCGACGAAATCTTCGATTTGGTTGCCGTGCGCATCATTGTCGACAGCGTGAAGGACTGTTACGGCGCACTTGGATCGATTCACGGGCAATGGAAGCCGGTCGTCGGTCGGTTCAAGGACTACATCGCTATGCCGAAGTTCAATTTGTACCAGTCGCTTCACACCACGGTCATCGGTCCTGAAGGTCGACCTCTCGAGGTGCAGATTCGTACAAAGGAAATGCATCACCGTGCGGAGTGGGGTGTTGCCGCGCACTGGGCATACAAGGACGGAACGGACCCTGCTGACATCGATTGGCTGGGTCGCATCATCGATTGGCAATCCGAGACCGATGATCCGACCCAGTTCATGGAGAACCTCAAGTCCGATCTTGAGCAGGAAGAAGTCTTTGTCTTCACCCCGAAGGGTCGTGTGATTACTCTTCCCGTCGAATCAACGCCCGTCGATTTTGCGTACGCAGTGCACACAGAGGTTGGGCATCGTTGCATTGGCGCTCGAGTGAACGGCCGACTCGTGTCGCTCGATCATCGTCTTCGCTCTGGCGACTCGTGCGAGGTCTTCACCTCGAAAGTTGAAGATGCTGGTCCATCACGCGACTGGCTCGGATTTGCGGTGTCGCCCCGAGCGCGCAACAAGATCCGTCAGTGGTTCTCGCGTGAACGTCGTGAAGACGCCATTGAAGCTGGTCGAGAAGAACTCGTCGCGGAGTTCCGTCGCTAGGGTCTTCCGGTGCAGCGCATCTGGGAGTCCGATGCGTTTCTGCGTGAAGTTGAGTCACACAATTACACCGAGCTCGACGCGCTACTGGCGGCAGTGGGCGAGAACCACGTGTCCGCAAGAGGATTGGCGCAACGCGTGGCGCGCGCGATGCGTGGTGATCATGGTGACGAACGCCTGTCGGTCACCAATCGGGTCGACCGAATCGACCATGGTCGCCGTGGTGCGAGCGGCATCCATGTCGAGGGAATGGATGATGTTCTCGTCAGGCTCTCTCGATGCTGCACGCCCATGCCTGGTGACGAGATCATTGGGTTCGTCACAAAGGGGCGTGGCGTCAGTGTCCATCGCGACGACTGTGCAAACGCATTGTCTCTATCGGCTGACCACTCCGGTCGACTCATTGACGTTGAATGGTCTGGTCCAGTTGAAGGCGCTCGTTTCAGGGCCGGTGTCGAAGTAGTGGCACTTGATCGTTCGCGGCTGTTGCGCGATGTCTCGAATGCATTGTCCGACCAACATGTGAACATCGTGGCGTGCAACACATTGACTGGCGCCGACCGTGTCGCCAAGATGCGCTTCGAATTCGAACTCGCAGACCCGAATCATCTCGAATCGGTGCTGCGTACCATCAAGGCAATTGACGCCGTCTACGACGCTTATCGCATCGTTCCGGGCGGGGGCGCGGACTAGCCTTCGCACGTGCCCGTCTTCCAAACAAGCCCTGGTACCAGGGACATCATGCCGCCCGAAGCGGCACGCTGGAGACGCTTCTCAGATGTGTTTTCGACCGTCGTTGAAACCGCCGGATATTCCTGCATCATTCCGCCGATGTTCGAGGACATCGGTGTCTTTCGCCGCTTGGGTGAAGCTACTGATGTCGTCACCAAGGAGATGTACGACTTTGAAGACAAAGGCGGTCGCCATGTCGCGCTCAGGCCAGAACAGACCGCCAGTGTGTGCCGAGCATTTGCTCAGCACCGTCCACCAACCCCTTGGAAGGTGTGGTACTCGGGTCCGAATTTTCGCTACGAAAAGGCCCAGGCAGGTCGTTATCGCCAGTTTGATCAGGTCGGTATCGAAGTTCTCGGAACCGATGATCCGGACATCGATGTCGAGGTCATTTTTCTTGGCTGGGACTTTTATCGACGACTAGGGCTGTCGAACGTGACACTGATGTTGAATTCGCTCGGAGACACTGACGATCGGCAGCGTTACGTCGATGCTCTGGCGGCCCACTTCAATGACCAGAAGGCAACCTTGTCCGAAGAGGCACAACGCACGCTCGAGAAGAATCCATTGAGGGTTCTTGACTCCAAGCGTGAACAGGACAAAGCGGCAATCGACGGTGCACCTTTGCTCAAGGATTTTCTCGGTGATGACGCTCGTGTCCACTTCGAGCGCGTGTGTGAAGGTCTACGAGAACTCGAAGTGCCGTTCGTTGTTAATGACCGACTCGTGCGAGGCCTCGACTACTACCGCCGAACAACATTCGAGTTCGTTTCTACTGCGCTCGAATCTGCTCAAAATGCCGTCGGTGGCGGCGGGCGCTACGACGGGCTGGTCGAAGAGCTTGGTGGCCCTCCAACCCATGGCATCGGATTCGCGCTTGGAGTTGACCGAACCTTGTTGGCATGCGATGCCGAAGGAGTATTCGGAGCATCATCTGATTCGGTTGATGTGTTCGTGGTCGATGTTGTCGACGGTCGACATGCGCGCGGTCTCAGTCATGATCTCAGGCGCCATGGCTATTCTGCGGATCGAGCCTTTGATGGTCGAAGCATGACGAGTCAGATGAAAGCGGCCGACCGAAGTGGAGCGAAAGTCGCAGTCATCGTGGGCCAAGACGAGGTGTCAGCGGGAACATGCGTCGTCCGTCGCCTTGATTCTTCTGATCAGGTTGTCATTCCACGTGCCGACCTCGTTGACTATCTCGGGTCTATCGGACTCAAACCCTCTACTGAAACGGCGTGACACCATGACGCAGCGCTATGCGGCGACGACCTTGCGAACCCACACCTGTGGCGACCTGCGCTCTGAGCACATTGGGCAGACCGTGTCTTTGTGTGGATGGGTGGCCAAGCGGCGCGAGCATGGCGAGAAACTCGCCTTCGTTGATCTTCGAGATTTTTCCGGCGTTGTTCAATGTGTTGTCGATAACGACGTTGATGTGCGTAGCGAATGGGTTGTGCGAGTAACTGGCGTCGTGCGCGCTCGTCCAGCCGGCACCGAAAACTCGACTCTGGCCACTGGCCAAGTAGAAGTGGGTGAGTGTCGTGTGGAGGTGCTGAACATCGCAGAGCCACCACCGTTTCCGATTGACGCACGCGCAGACGAGGTCGACGAAGGAATTCGTCTACGCCACAGATATCTGGATATTCGTCGCGAGCGCATGCAGCGAAATCTTCGTGTTCGAGCACGAGTCAATTCGTCAATTCGTGCCGCAATGGAGAGACAGGGCTTTGTCGAGGTGGAGACACCATTTCTTATGCCGTCGACACCAGAGGGCGCCCGTGAGTTTCTTGTGCCATCACGTAAAGAACCTGGCTCGTTCTTCGCCTTGCCGCAATCGCCGCAGCTGTGGAAGCAGTTGCTGATGGTCGCTGGTGTCGATCGTTACTACCAGATCGCCCGTTGTCTTCGAGACGAAGACCTACGAGCCGACCGTCAGTACGAGTTCATGCAGCTCGATGCTGAGATGTCATTTGTGACACAGGATGATGTACTTGCAGCGATAAGCGAAGCCGTGATGGCCGCTGCGGAATCCGTAACTGGTGTTCGACCACCAGAGATCGAGCGCATCACCTGGCGTGAGGCAATGGAGCGATTTGGTGTCGACAAGCCGGACCTTCGTTTCGGAATGGAACTTGTGGAGTTGACTGACGTCTTCTCTGCGACAGAGTTCAAGGCATTCGCCGGAGCTGCGTCAATTAAGGCGATACGTGTGGATGCGGCGACATACCCAGAGCAAGCGGCGTACGGTCGAAACAAACTAGATGCATTGACCGACCGCGCGAAGAAACTAGGGGCGAAGGGCCTTGTGTGGTTGAAGGTTGTTGCTGACGGACAGGTTGAATCTCCTGTCGCCAAGTTCTTGTCCGACCTCGAACGGTCGGCACTTCTTGCTCGAACACACGCAACCGAGGGTGACTTGGTTCTTGTTGTAGCTGACGATTGGGCGACGACATGTGAAGTGTTGGGACAGCTTCGAAATGACATTGGGCGTCCGCCGGTGCACGAAGGTCCGTACCGTTACGTGTGGGTCGTCGAGTTCCCGCTGTTCGTTGGTTCCGATCCGAATACGGGGCGTCCTCGTCCAGGACACCACCCGTTTTGTCATCCTCATCCCGATGACATCGACAAGTTCGAATCTGATCCGTTGTCGGTGAGGGCTCTCGCATACGACCTGGTATTGAACGGTTGGGAGTTGGGAAGTGGTTCGATTCGAATTCACGAGCCTGAACTGCAGCGCAAGGTGTTCAATGTTCTCGGAATTTCTGACGAAGAAGCAGATCGTCGCTTTGGATTCTTCTTGCAGCCCTTCAAGTACGGAGCGCCACCGCACGGTGGTTTCGCATTCGGTATTGACAGGTTGACGGCAATTCTCGCCGGCGAGGAGAACATTCGCGAAGTCATCGCATTTCCGAAGACTCAAAGTGGCGCAGACCCGATGACGAATGCACCGACGCCAGTCGATGCTGGCCAGCTCGCCGAGTTGGGACTTCGACTTCTGCCACCGCCAGCTCAGTGACTGACATGAGCGGTGAGACGCTGTTTGATTCTGCAGCCGCAGATCGACTGCGTGAACGTGCACCGCTTGCTGCTCGCATTCGTCCGCGCTCTCTCGACGAGGTCGTCGGGCAAGAGCACCTAGTGGGGGTCGGCCGCCCATTGCGTTTGTTGGTCGAACGCGATGCGCTCACCTCGGTTCTGTTTTGGGGACCACCCGGTACTGGCAAGACCACTCTTGCTGAAGTGGTCGCGCTCACCACCTCTCGCCACTTTGTGCGACTGTCGGCCGTCTCGTCGGGTGTGAAAGATGTCCGTGAGGCCATTGAAGGCGCACGAGAGAGACTCGGAATCTCTGGTCAATCAACCATCGTGTTCATTGACGAAATTCATCGTTTCTCTCGAAGTCAACAGGATGCATTGTTGCCGGCGGTCGAAAACGGGACGATCACCCTCATCGGCGCGACCACTGAGAATCCGATGTTCGAAGTGAACTCTCCGTTGCGCAGTCGATCGACTCTGTTTCGCCTTGAGCCGCTTTCTCAATCAGCGGTGACAGCGCTCTTGCACAGGGGCCTTCACGCGCTCGGCCAAGATGCGGAGTCTGGCGCCATCGAACTCATCGCGACTCGCTGCGTGGGCGATGGTCGAGCAGCGCTGACGGCCCTTGACGTCGCGTCAGCAATCGCCGGTGACGGCTGCATCACACTTCTGGCTGCTGAGGCGGCCCTGTCAACAAGTGCACAGCGATATGGACAAGATGATCACTACGACGTGATCTCTGCATTCATCAAGAGCATCCGCGCGTCACAAGTCGATGCCGCTATTCATTGGTTGGCTCGGATGCTTGAGGCAGGGGAAGACCCGCGGTTCATTGCTCGCCGGCTCATCATCCTTGCGAGCGAGGATATTGGCCTCGCCGATTCACAGTCGCTGGTCATCGCAGTTGCTGCTGCCCACGCACTTGAGCATGTGGGTTTGCCCGAGGCCCAGCTGAATCTGGCACAGGCTGTCATTCACCTGTGTCGCGCGCCAAAGAGCAATGCCGTTGCTCAAGCAATCTGGAGGGCGCGCGAGGACATACGTCATGGTCGAGTGGGAGAAGTACCAGCACATCTCCGTGATGCGCACTATTCGGGGGCGAGTCAGTTGGGGCACGGAGATGGATACATCTCGCCTCACAATGACCCTTCGGCGGCCGAGCATCTGACGTATGTGCCCGAGGAATTGCAGGGTCAGCGGTACTACCGTGAGGGCCAATGACGAAGAGACTCTTCTGGTTCGTGCTCGGTGTGCTCAGCGGTGTGGCACTTGTGTCGTGGAGCAAGAAAAAAGCCAACGCGGTAGCCGACAAAGTTGCAGATGCACTTACCCCGGAAAATGTCGTCGAAGTGGCAGCGGAGGGTGT
>JBJTGC010000201.1:0-2473 GCA_046093725.1 Actinomycetota bacterium | reverse complement strand
GGCATCGAAGGTGTGCACGAAAGCCAACGTGCCGCTGCCCGCTCACTGGGGCTCTCAAGCGTCCAGACCATGCGACACGTCGTATTGCCGCAAGCCGTCAGGCGGGTTGTTCCGCCTTTGGTCAACGACCTTGTCAGCCTTCAAAAAGACGTTGCTCTTGTCAGCCTCATCGGACCCATTGAGATTCTCCGTCAAGCTGGCATTGACAAGTCAAAATTCGCGAACTTCACGCCATATGTGGCTGCGGCATTCATCTTTCTCCTCGTCACCATTCCTCTGACGCGTCTTGCTGATTGGCTCATCGAGCGCGAACGCCGCCGCACAGGCGGAAGCAAGGTGCACTGATGAACAAGCTCGAGCTTCAACATGTGACGAAATCTTTTGGGTCCAATCGAGTACTCGACGGCGTGTCGTTGACCGTTCGGGCCGGAGAAGTGGTATCGCTCATCGGGCCGAGTGGGTCGGGCAAGAGCACCCTTTTGCGCTGCATCAATTTGCTCGAATCAGTGGACGATGGAGCCGTACTTCTCGACGGCACTGACATCTCGCTACCGGGCTTTGATTCAAATGCGGTTCGACGGCGCATTGGCATCGTGTTTCAGAGCTTCAACTTGTTTCCGCATATGACTGTCACCGACAACATCACTCTTGCTCCTCGGAAAGTTCTCGGACAAGCCGTTACAGAAACACGAGCAGCAGCTCTCGAGCTGCTGACTCGTTTCAATTTGTCCGACAAAGCAGATGCGTACCCAGATCAGCTCTCTGGCGGTCAACAACAGCGCGTGGCGATCGTTCGGGCACTAGCCCTACAACCAGAAGTCATCTTGCTGGACGAAGTCACCAGTGCGCTTGACCCAGAACTGGTTGGCGAAGTCCTCGACATCATCACCGAGCTCAGGTCGACTGGCATGACGATGATTCTCGCCACACATGAGATGTCATTTGCCCGCCACATCAGTGACACCGTGTGCGTTCTCGACAAAGGCGCCATCATCGAGCGTGGCTCCCCAGAAGACATCTTCTCCAACGCGCAGGAAGAGCGAACGCGTCAGTTCCTCTCTCGCATCACTCGCCAAGCGTGATGCTGCCTCAGTTGTCGGTGGGCAACTTGTGGTTTTCGAATCGTTCGCGCAATGTCTTCTTTGAGAACTTTCCGACACTTGTCTTTGGCACTTCGTCGATGAATACCACGTCATCTGGCATCTGCCACTTCGCAAGAGTCGGGGCAACGTGAGCCAACACGTCTTCTTTCGTCATCGAAACACCGGGTTCGAGCACCACGCATGCCAATGGGCGTTCGGACCACTTGCTGTGCGGCACTCCGATGACAGCGGCCTCACGAATGTTTGGGTGAGACATCAACTCATTTTCGATTTCGACTGAACTGATCCACTCTCCACCAGATTTGATGAGGTCTTTCGTGCGATCGACAAGACGAATGCGCCCTTCAGCGTCCATCGTCGCCACATCTCCCGTACGCAACCATCCGTCTGCGGTGAAGCTGTCGCCCGCGCGCTCATCGTTGTAATAGGTCGCTGCAATCCATGCACCAGCCACCTGCAGCTCGCCACTCGTCTCTCCGTCCCACGGAACTTCATTCACAGTGTCGGGTTCCACGACACGACACTCGACGCCGAAAGAGATGCGCCCGACGGTGGTGCGTAATTCAGCCTTCTCCTCATCGGACAACTTCTCATCGGCACGCGACAACGTGCACACGGCTGCAACCGGTGATGTCTCGGTCATGCCCCATGCCTGCAAAATCGGAAGACCGGTCTGTGCGCGGTACGCCTCACTGAGTGCCTTTGGAACTGCTGACCCTCCGCAGGGAATGGCACGTAACGAACTCGTGTCACGACCCTTTAGCTCAGGCAGAACACCCATCCAGATCGTCGGCACACCCGCAGCAACTGTGACCTTCTCTTCAACGATGAGATCTGCGACTGCTTTCCCACTCAAGTCAGGACCTGGCATCACGAGATCCGCACCAGAGGCGACTCCGGCATGTGCGAGCCCCCATGCATTCGCGTGGAACATCGGCACCACCGGCAAGATGACGTCACGCTCGCACACTCCGACCGAGTCGGCCATCATCGCGCCCATCGTGTGCAAGTACGTGCTGCGGTGCGAATAGACGACACCCTTCGGGTTTCCGGTCGTGCCGCTCGTGTAACACATGCTCGCCGCAAGGTTTTCGTCAGCTACTCGCCAGTCGACTTCCTTCGCCGATGACAACAACTTCTCGTAGTCATGTACTTCGAATCCGTCAACACTTGAAGGTGCTTCACCTTTGCCATCGTCCATGATGACAAGGTGTCGAACCGTCTTGAATGTCGACAAGAGCGGTGCGATGAGACCAAAGATCGACTTGTCGATGAAGATCACTTCATCTTCAGCATGGTTGACGATGTAGGTGATCTGCTCAGGGAACAACCGAATGTTCAGCGTGTGTAACACACGACCGGTACATGGC
>JBJTGC010000200.1:0-3358 GCA_046093725.1 Actinomycetota bacterium | reverse complement strand
CGTGTCACATCAATGACTTTCAGGTCGAGCGCGCTGCGCTCTTCGAGCAACTTTGCGGTGGCATCGAGCAAGCGCGTGCGAGTTTGCGTCGCACGTGTACCGATCACACGACCGTCAGTAGCTTGCACCTTGGTTCTCATAGGAAATTCTCGAGAGAGTTTCTCAGGAAGCTCCGTACACCGCAGCTGGTGCTGGAGACGTGCTCAGCAGGTCAGCAACAACCGACGTGATTTCTTCTGGTTCGTAACGAGCGCCCTTGTCAAACGACACGCCGTGTTGCCATCCATCGCACAAGTTCAGTTCGCCGCCGGCGATTTCGAACGCACGTCCACTGACGGTGCAGGCGGAACTTCCGAGCCAGACGACGAGTGGGGAGATGTTCTCGGGCGCCATCTTGTCGAAACCGCTGTCGGGCTTTTTCATCATGTCTGCGAATGCTTCTTCAGTCATGCGACTACGTGCCGACGGAGCGATGGTGTTGGCGAGAACGTCATATCGTGCCAACTCGGCGGCGGCGACGATGGTGAACGCTGCAATGCCAGCCTTGGCTGATGAGTAGTTCGCCTGCGACACACTGCCGAAAAGGCCTGCACCAGATGATGTGGTGACGATACGAGCTTCGCGGGCGCGGCCGGCTTTGTGCTCTTCGCGCCAGTAGCCAATTGCATGGCGAACTGGGCAGAAAGTTCCACGCAAGTGAACCTTCATCACCGCGTCCCACTCTTCGACGCTCATGTTGACGAGCATGCGGTCTCGCACGATTCCGGCGTTGCACACCAAGGTGTCGAGCCCTCCGAAATGATCAACGGCCTGCTTGATCATGTTGCCGGCGCCGTCCCAGTCGCTTACATCGTCACTGTTGACGATCGCTTGACCACCTGCAGCGATGATGTCATTGACGGTTTCCTGTGCGGGGCTGAGGTCAGCGCCTTCGCCGGTGAGTGACGCACCCACGTCGTTGACCACGACCTTTGCGCCTGCCGCGGCAAATGCCAATGCATGTGCACGGCCGATGCCTCGTCCGGCGCCCGTGATGATGACTACCCGTCCGTCACAGATTCCCATGTTGTCCCTCCAATTGTTTTCGAATCAGTTCACCGACTACCGGTGGTTGCTCACATTGCCGCCGCGATGGCATCTGCGTGTATGTCGCTGTTACCAAAGTGTGTGTCAAGCACTGTCGCACGTTTCCAGAAACGTTGAGCGTTCACTTCCCATGTGAAACCCATGCCGCCATGCAACTGAATGCCGGTCTTTCCACAGAAGATTGCAGCATCACCCGCGAGCATCTTTGCGACACGAACAGAATGTTCAGCATCGTCTTCGCCCTTGCCTTCAAGGTTCGCAGCTGCTGCGTACATCGCCGAACGAGCGACTTCGGCACGAGTCAACATATCTGCGCACATGTGTTTGACAGCCTGGAACTGACCGATAGGACGGCCGAATTGTTCGCGACCCTTTGCGTATTCGACAGCGAGGTCAATCGCGGCAAATGACACACCGACTTGCATCGCTGCTGTCAGAAGTGTGCCTTCAAGACGAAATGCACGTGCTTCGGCGCCACTCAGAATCATGTCGCCACCTGCGGTGACAGCATGTGCAAGACGCAATGGCGTCAGTGGTTCGACAGGGCGTTCGACGACATCGGTTGGCAAAGCATCAGGTGCCATGCGGCGTACGCCGTTGCCATCGAGCAATAGCAACACATCGAGATCATCCGCATGTTCGATGACGGTGACAGGCTCAGCCACTTCGGCGAGACCGATGATGGACGCACCTGACGCTGCTGCCGAATCGGATAGGTGAGTGGCGGCGAGATAGGTGGCAACAAGTGGCCCCGGCACGAGTGCTCGTCCGAGTTCTTCGAACACGAGGGCAGCATCGGTGATGCCGAAGCCGTCGGTGCGCAACGAGAACACGCCCATGTCGGCAATGTCTTTCCATGCACTGCGGTCGATGCGGCCACCGGCGGCTTCGATGTCGTGAAGTGTTTCGAACGGGAACCGTCCTTGGCAGAAGGTGCGCACACCTTCTTGTAGTGCTGCTTGATCGTCAGTGGGCCAGAAGTCCATATCAGCGGTCCTTCGGCAATCCGAGCACGCGCTCTGACACGATGTTCTTTTGCACCTGTGATGTGCCTGCAGCGATGCCGATGGACAATGCGTGGATGCGACCCTTCACGTGCTTGCCAGTGGGAAGCCCCGACATGTCGTCAAGCGACAAGGACGCTCGGTCGAGGAGGCGCATGGAGATGTCGCCGAGTTTCTGGCGCACATCCGTGTATGCGACTTTGAACACATTGCCACCGGCGCCGACGAGACCCTTGCGCTGCGCTTCACTGATGTTGCGCTTCGTGAGTGCCCACAGTGCGTCAAGCTCACCAGACAAGTGGGCGAGCTCACGCCGCAGCCCGGCATCTTCCCACGCGGTTGATCCGTGGCGCGTGATTTTCTTTGCGAGGTCGGTGAGGTCGCGCACCAGTTCCATCGACTGCAGCATCTCGCTGACAAAGGCGGTGCCACGCTCGAATGCGAGTGTCACCATGGTGACGCGCCAGCCGTCATTCTCGTCACCAACACGGTTCTTCACTGGCACGCGTACTTCGTCGAAGTACACCTCACAGAATTCGGTGGAGCCTTCCATCGTGCGCAGCGGCCGAATGTCGATGCCCGCGGCGTTCATCGGAAGAATGAGCCACGTGATGCCTTTGTGCTTCGGTGCATCGGGGTCGGTACGCACCAACATTTCGCAGTAGTCCGCGGTGTGTCCGAAACTGGTCCAAATCTTCGAACCTGAGATGACATAGTCGTCACCATCGCGGAATGCGCGACAACGCAAACTTGCAAGGTCACTTCCTGCGCCCGGCTCACTGAAGCCTTGGCACCACACGTGCTCACCTTTCAGAATGCCGGGCAAGTGATATGACTTCTGTTCCTCTGTTGCTTCTGCAATGAGAGTTGGGCCAGCGTGTAACAGGCCGACAAAGTTCATGCCGACATACGGTGCGCGCATGCGCTCAGTTTCTTCGAGGAAGATCAAGTGCTCCGTTGGTGTCGCGCCGCGTCCGCCATATTCCTTTGGCCAGTTGATGCCTGCATATCCGGCGTCGAACAACATGCGTTGCCAACCGGTGTCCCAGGCACGCCGACCTTCCCAGTTGTTACGGTGTGGCTCGGGTGGAACCGACGGCAGCACTTCGCGCAGCCATGCTCGTAGTTCCTCGCGGAAAGCCAATTCGGAGTCTGTGTATCGCAGGTCCATGCGAGCTTGACATAATCTGACGGACCGTCCGAAAGCAGAATTGGAACTGTTATGCGTCGGAAAGTGTGACCCCAGACCATCACCACAGGGGGGATCA
>JBJTGC010000199.1:0-2620 GCA_046093725.1 Actinomycetota bacterium | reverse complement strand
GCAATCGGCACAGTTTTTGCCGCTGGTTACTTGCTCTGGTTGTACCAGCGCACTGCGTTCGGCGAACCAAGCGCTGAGTTCACCGGTCACGGAGACGGACACGGTCACGGTCACGGTCATGGAGATGGACATGATGACATCCATGACGTCACGAAGTTCGAATGGATTGCATGGACCCCGTTGCTCATCAGCATCGTGGTGTTCGGCGTGTATCCCCAGCTGATGTTCGACGTGCTCGACCCAGCCGTCAAAGCCACCCTTGCGGTGTTCGGAGGCTGACCGGTGCTTTCATCGCTCCTGTCCATGGTCGCTGATGGCGACTGGGTGAGTCCGACCATCGACTACCACGCGCTCGCACCCGAAATCGTGCTTGCGGCTGGCATCGTCGTCGTGTTGTTGGTCGACCTGTTCACCAGCGAAACGAACAAGTGGTTGGTGGCTCCGCTCGCAAGCTTTTCGTTGTTGGGTGCGTTCATCCCTGTCGTCACCCTCGCACTGAGTGACAACACGATGCGCGAGTTGTTCGACGGACGCTATGTGGTCGACGAATTCAGCCTCGTTATCAAGGGTCTCTTCATCCTCGCGGGCTATGTGGTGGTGCTCATCTCCACCGATTACCTGCGTGAAGGTGACTACTACCAAGGTGAGTATTGGTTCTTGGTGCTCACGAGCATTCTCGGCATGGTGATGATGGCGTCAAGCCGAGATCTCGTCAGTATTTTCGTTGCGCTCGAGTTCTTGTCGATTCCTGCGTATATGTTGGCTGCCTGGCGCAAGCGTGACCTGAAGAGCAATGAAGCAGGCGTGAAGTACTACCTGCTCGGAGTGTTTGCATCCGCCATCATGCTGTACGGCATGTCGCTTTTGTATGGCATCGCAAATTCGACTCTTCTTACTGACATCGGAGAGACCCTCTCTGATGAGATGACGTCGATTCGCGCTCTCGCAGTGCTCTTTGTGATCATCGGCTTTGCCTTCAAAGTGTCTGCGGTGCCCTTCCACACGTGGGCTCCGGACACTTATGAGGGTGCGCCAACTCCAGTGACGGCATTCTTGTCGGTCGCATCAAAGGCGGCGGGCTTTGTCGCCTTGGTCACGGTTCTCTATGTCGCTTTCCCGTACGCGAGCGATGTGTGGCAGCCGGTCATGTGGATACTTTCGGCTCTCACCATGACAGTCGGCAACGTACTTGCGCTTCGTCAAACAAACATCGTCCGAATGTTGGCTTATTCCTCAATCAGCCAAGGCGGCTTTATTCTCATGCCACTTGCAGTCGCCGGTGAAGGTGCAGTCGGACAGTCTGCGCTTCGTGCAGTTGTAGTGTACCTCATGTTGTACGCGGCCACAAACCTTGGTGTGTTTGCCATCGTTATCGCAGTTGCGCGAAAGACGCGTAGCGGTGCCATTTCGTCGTACGGCGGTTTGTTCTCATATGCGCCTGGTCTTGCAGCGCTCATGACAATCTTCATGGCTTCACTCGCGGGCATTCCACCTCTCGGCGGATGGTTCGGCAAGTTCGCTGCATTCCAAGCTGTGCTGTCGGCCGAAACCAACTGGGGTTACGCCATTGCAGTTATCGGCGCCGTCAATTCAGTGGTGGAGTTCGGCTACTACGGAATTGTGCTGCGAGAAATATGGATGCGTCCCGCACCAGACGGCGACACGGCACCTGTCGTGATCCAACCAGCAATCGCAGTTGCGCTCGGTATCACGGCTCTTGCGACCTTGGTGCTCGGCACTCTTCCTGGCATTGTGTCGCACTTCGGCGACCTTGCCAGTTTGTCAAGTGCCTTCGGCGGCTGACGACGTATCGGCTGCCATCGCAGAGAGCGGTGGAAGCATTGACTTCGCCACTTTCATGTCCATCGCCCTGTACGGCGAGCACGGTTTCTATACGCGAGTAGATGGGGTCGGCCGCGCAGGACGTCGCGGGGACTTCCTCACTTCGCCTGAAGTCGGGCCGTTGTTCGGCCAACTGCTTGCGCGCCACATCGACAACGAATGGAAACGATGTGGTTCGCCGTCAACATTCACCGTTGTCGACGCAGGTGCGGGTCCTGGCACTCTGGCTCGGTCGATTCTTGCGGCGAAACCGGAATGTCTGTCCGCGCTTGAGTATGTGGCTGTTGAAGCATCGGCGACACAGCGAGCAATGCACCCAGACAACATCACTTCGACTGATGTCATGCCGTTTCACATCGACAACGGCATCATCATCGCGAACGAATTGCTCGACAATTTGCCGTTTCAATTGTGGGTGTTCGATGGCAGTTGGCGTCGAGCTTGCGTGTCAAAGGGTTCTGGTGGGTTTGTAGAAGTGCTCGAGAGTGTTCCACCGCCAGGAATTCTTCCTTCATCGGCACGTCATGGCTCGCGAGCTCCCGAGCAAATTGCTGCACAACAATGGCTTGGCAGCGCACTGAAATCACTCGTCAATGGCTCTGTCGTTGTCATTGACTACTGCACTCCGCTCACAGCATTGGCGGCAGCGGCTCCGTGGCGAGAGTGGCTGCGCACATATGTCGAGCACGAGCGCGGCGGTCACTATCTCAAGGAACCTGGATCACAGGACATCACGTGCCAGGTGATGATTGATCAGCTTGCTCACATTGCCGAACCT
>JBJTGC010000198.1:0-7635 GCA_046093725.1 Actinomycetota bacterium | reverse complement strand
CACACGAGTTGGCGGACGTGGCGTCATTTGTGAAGACGCTGGAGGGCGGCCCGCCAAAATTTCTGGTGGCCAAGCCCGGTCTCGATGGCCATTCAAACGGTGCTGAACAAATTGCCGTGGCTGCACGTGACGCAGGAATGGAAGTTGTCTATAGCGGAATCCGACTCACCCCGGAACAAATCGCTGCAAGTGCGCGAGACGAAGACCCAGATGTCGTGGGATTGTCCATTCTCTCTGGCTCACACATGGAACTCGTACCAACTGTCATCAAGTTGTTGCGCAGCGAAGGTGTCGATGCTCCGGTCATCGTCGGTGGAATCATTCCAGAGTCAGACCGACCCATACTTCGCGATCAAGGTGTGGCAGCTGTGTACACACCGAAGGACTATGACGTTGCACGAATCATGCGTGAGATCGCCGACTTGGCGGCGTCACACCGCGCGAACTAGTTCTGCACGCCAAAACTAGGCGTGCTCACGCTCAATAAACGTTTCGAGCTCTGGTCCGCTTTCGAAACTGGTGATGAGTGCGTACCGAGGTGTCTTGCCATTGTGCACAACCACATGCCACAAGCGTTGCGTGTCGACGACGAAACGTGACCCACGCGCGAGAGGAACACGGCGTTCTGTGCTCGGGTCAGGCAAACCATCTTCATCATTGTCCATGAGCAACATGTAACTGTCAGGGCTGTCAGTTAACTCGAGCCACGAACGCACTACCCAGCCTTCATTGTCCGGATTGAAGCGATTGTTGTCATCACGGTGAAAGCTACGTATCGCGGTGTCGCGGTCTTGTGGCTCGAGTTTGATGATGCGAACCCGACCAAAATTCGCGCCGACATTGGATACATACGACTTCAACGTGGGGGCCTTGTCAGCATTCGACGTCCAAAGCGCGTCTTTGTCGGTTTTCCCTTTGTCCCAGAAACCTCGACAGTCGAGTTGCCCATCTGCTGATGCAAGTGGTGCAAAGTTGGTGTCGCCACCGCTCTTCCAATCCATGTACTCAAGCGATTCCCACTCATGTTCAGGAACCGTGAATGGTGCTGGCTTCAGCGCGACGAAACCGGACTCTTGCAGACACGCGAGTCGCTTGTGTGGCGTCTCGAGCGGAATGGACACTGACCAATGTTCTTTTGTCGGCCAGAACGTTGCGGTCATGGTCCAAGTGTAACTATCAGGGCGGCATGGTTGTTGTTGCACCAATTGGCACGAAGCCTGTGCTTGGTGGGAGCAACAACACGGTGCCAACTGGCACACGGTCGGGGTTCTTGATCTTGTTCAATTCCACGAGTGCAGGTGCACTGATGTTGAACTTCTGCGCAATCGTGAACAATGAGTCACCGTTCTGCACCGTGTACTCGCGTCGTACAAAGGTGGTGGTGGTCTGTGGAACTGTCGTTGTGGTCGTAGTGGCAGCCGATTCATCGCCATCAGATTCACCGACTTTGAAATAAGCCGACAGAAACGACAATGCTGCGAAAGCAATAGTCGCCCACAATAGATACATGTGGAGCGGCTTTCGCAGGAACATCGACTCAATGCTAGTTGTGCGAGGTCTGCGACAACCGTCAGTGCGTATTGATGACTATGCAGCGCGCTCGGTGACGTACATCGCAAGTGCGATGAGCGCATCACGGGCCTCACCGACAGGTATCGCTGATTTGATTGCTTCGATTGACGAGTCACGAAGCTCATCGATGAGAGTTTCCATGCCAGCCAATGCTCCGCATTCGGTGATGACGGCTTGGATTCGGGCCACATCCTCGGCGGTGAGGTCAGGCTGACCGACTGTTGAAAGAATTTCTTTTTGTGCAGGGTTCGCCACATCGAAAGCACGCGCGAGAAGCGGAGTTGGCTTGCCCTCTCGAAGATCATTGCCCACCGGCTTGCCGGTCACCGTTGAGTCTCCGAACACACCAAGCACGTCGTCGCGCATTTGAAATGCGTCGCCTAGCGGCAAGCCAATGCATGAGAGAGCCTCGACTGTGGCTTCCACATCGGACGGTCCGGCTAAGAGTGCGCCAATATGAAGTGGGCGCTCAACGGTGTACTTGCCACTTTTGTAACGACAGATTCGATCAGCAACCTCTCGACGACGCTCGTGGCGTGCAGAGCCGAGCATGTCGAGGTATTGGCCGACATTCAATTCCAGACGAAGTTCATGCCACATCGACCTCACGTCTCGTGACACCTCGCCGAACAATTCATCTGACATGACGAAAGCAAGGTCTCCGATGAGAATGGTTGCTCCCTCGCCAAATCGCCGTGACTCACCTGCCCACCTCTCCGCCTCGTGCTGTTGCGCGAGCGTCACATGAGTGGTTGGCACACCGCGTCGAGAATCTGCGCCGTCCATGATGTCGTCGTGGAATAGTGCAAAGCCATGTAACAATTCGATTGCGGAACCAACTTCGATGATGCGCTTGTCTGAAGGGTTGCCACCATGGGCTACGAACGCCCAAAATGCAAACGCCGGGCGTAAACGCTTGCCGCCACTCAGTGTGAGGCGCCGGATTTCCTGCATAGGAAGTGCAAGGTCGTGGTCAAGAGACGTCCACCGCTCTTGGTGAGCACGAATGGTGGCATCGAGGCACGCTTCGACTTGAGATGCCACCGCGGTCAACTGCGGAGGGGGTGCTGAGCTCACCAGAACAGGCTAGGTCAACCTCTGCAGAAGTTACGAGTGAGGTCCATCACTCGTCGTCATCGTCGTCTTCAAGATCTTCGTCGAACTCATCATCATCGATGTCGATGTCAGGAAGGTTGGCCACGACTTCATCAATGGCTAGCTGCGCCGAGGTGATTCGCTCATTGCACCAAGTCACCAGATACGACGCCCGCTCAACTTTTGATGCAAGAACATCGACGTCAACCGCCGGCCCGTCGATTTCTCCGAGAATCTTCTCCAATTCACGAAGCGCCTCGGCGTAGCCCTTCGGCTCTGCCTGCGAATTCGATGAGGCCGCAACTTTTGACGATGCGGACTTCTTTGGTGAGCTCATTGTTCTACCTCCGTAATTGTGCTGCGCACTGTTCCTCCGTGGACTGTGGTGACTAGTTCCTCGCCTCGTGATACGGAAGACACGTCACGGACGATGTTGCCTCGCGAGTCACGTGTGATCGACCAACCGCGCGCCAAGGTTGCAGATGGATCGAGAAGTCGTACTTTTTGCTCGGCGAGTACAACTTTCTGACGCTGACGCTCGAGACTGTTGTTTGGAATCGTACGAAGGCGCTCTGTTGACACGGTGAGCCGCGTACGCGAACGCTGAAGTGCACTACGAGTGGCGTTCGCTATGCGAGCAGCCGTGTCTTGGAGGTCGACCAAGAAGGACGACACGTGTTCGATGACGGCGTCGGCGCATGCGGTGGGTGTTTTGCAAGCAGTGTGAGCAACTTCGTCGGCGATACTGCGATCGATCTGGTGACCAATTCCTGTGAACACGGGATGTTGGCATCGCGCAATGGCGAGGGCGATGCTCTCTTCATCGAAAGCTGCGAGATCGGACTTCGAACCTCCGCCACGCATGAGCAACACGATGTCGATGTCTGCACGTTGTGAGAAATAATCGAGGGCCTGCACCACCAATGGTGCGGCCTGCTCGCCTTGAACGCGCACCGCACAAAAGTTCACATGGAACGCGATACCCGATTCACTCAGATGTTGTCGCGCATCGGCCCAACCTGCAGCTTCAGCACTCGAGATGATGCCAAGGCGAAGAGGAACCAGTGGTAGAGGTCTGCGCTTGTTCTTCTCCGTCACTCCGGAATCGCGCAGTTTTCGCAACAACTCTTCTCGCTTCAGCGCCAGATCACCCAACGTGAAAGTGGTGTCAACATCACGAGCAATGAGTGACAACTTGCCGAAGGGCCCGTAATAATCAGGCAATCCTTGCAACTTGACCTTCATGCCGTTTTTGAGCTGCAAGCCTTGCTCTGACAGTTTCCGGTTGACGCGAGAAAGATCGTTGCGGAAGAGATTGACGTTGAGTGTCATCTTTCCCTTTGACGATTGCTCAACCAACGTGAAATACATGTTCGGCCCGGTCTGCTTGAGCCCTTCAATTTCTCCTTCGACCCACACACCGCCGTCGAAGGCCTGCTTCATGACTTGGTTCAGTACATCGACGAACTGCGCGACCGTAAACGAGGGGCGCCCGTCGTCGTGAAAAAGATCATTCTGGGAGGAGACCACCACGTCCCACTTCTATCACTGGGGTGCAGCAGCTGAGATGTAGCCCTCGGACCCGCCGGCTCGGACTTGTGCGGCGTAATGACCGTCTCTGGCCATCAACTCGTCGTGGGTACCCTGCTCCACCACCCGTCCGGCATCGATCACAACTATGCGGTCAGCGTCACGAATGGTGCTCAGACGATGGGCAATGACGAGGGCCGTGCGACCACGCATGGCCACATCGAGCGCCTCTTGAACCAAAGCCTCGTTCTCGTTATCGAGATGACTGGTGGCTTCGTCAAGGATCATGATCGCAGGGTTCTTCAACAACAGTCGGGCTATCGCCAAGCGTTGCTTCTCGCCACCAGACATGCGGTAGCCGCGCTCGCCGACAACCGTCGCATATCCGTCGGGAAGCGCCGCAATTGTGTCGTGGATGCGCGCAGCACTACATGCGTCAATCACTTCGTCGGATGTTGCATCAGGTCGTGCGTACAGCAAATTCGACTCGATGGTCTCATGAAAGAGATGTGGGTCCTGCGACACGACGCCGATGGCACCACGCAATGACACTTCTGTCAGATCACGGACGTCGTGTCCGTCAATGAGCACTCTTCCACGAGTTGTGTCATACAGACGGGGAACAAGACTTGCGATAGTGGTCTTTCCTGAACCACTAGCGCCGACAAGTGCGACCGTTTCACCAGAGTGCACGCTGAAGCTGACGTCGTGCAGGACGTCAACATCAGGGTCACTTCCTTGCATGACACCGCTTGCCTCGAGCGAAGGGATGGACACAGTCACACCTGGCGGATAGCGGAATCCGACATGATCGAACACGATGTCTCCGCGAGGTTCAATGAGATCAAAGGCACCGGGCCGGTCGACAATTGAGACGGGCGCATCGAGAACTTCGAAGACGCGATCAAAACTGACAAACGCAGTCATCACTTCTATGCGAGCGTTCGTCAGACCCGTGAGTGGCTGATAGATGCGTTGGACAAGTGTCGCCATCGCAACCAATGTTCCGGCGGTGAGCGCACCGTCTAGAACGAGATGTGCTCCGATGCCGTACACCGCCGCGGCACCAAGAGCCCCGACAAGTCCGAGCGCGACAAAGAAAATCCGGCCGTAAATCGCACTGCGCACTCCGGTGTCGCGAACACCCGCAGCACTCGTGCTGAATGACTCACTCTCGCGTGTCTTGCTGCCGAACAATTTCACCAACATGGCGCCAGACACATTGAAGCGCTCACTCATCTGAGTGTTCATCTGTGCGTTGAGCTCCATCTGCTCACGAGCAATCAAGCCCAGCCGCAGACCGACTCGTTTTGCAGGGACGATGAAGAGCGGAAGAACGACCAATGAGATGAGGGTGAGTCTCCATTCGAGGGCGAACATTGCCACCAACGTGGTGAGGAGCACGACGACATTCGAAACAACACTGCCGAGCGTGGAGGTGACGGCGGTTTGCGCTCCAATTACATCGTTGTTCAAACGACTGATGAGTGCACCAGTCTGAGTGCGTGTGAAGAATGCAATGGGCATCTGTTGCACTTTCTTGAACAGTGCAACACGAAGGTCATAGATGAGTCCTTCACCAATACGAGCACTGAACCAGCGCTGCGAAATTGCGAGTGCCGCATCGCCAATGGCTGCCAACACCACTAGCGATGCAAGCCAAGTGATGAGCGAACGATCACGGCTTGGTATGGCGTCATCGAGGATGGCGCGAAAGAGAAATGGGGGCACAAGTCCGAGAAGTGCCGCGCCAAGGATCGAACCGAGGAACGCAGAGATTTCCCAGCGGTACGGGGAAGCAAATGCCCATGCACGGATGAGCGATGAGCGGCGCACACGTGCTCCGCGCACCGTGGACGGGTCACCGGGCAACATGTGATGAGGTCCCATTCGCACGTCGTCAGGCTACGGCGCAATGTGTCATAGAACCCCTAGTGTGACTGTGATGTCACCAAGGGCTCACAGCTCACTCAGACGAATCAACACCATGTTTCTTGCCGTGTCTATGGCAGCACTTGCATCGTGTGGTGGCGGCACAAGCGGCAACGACACAACGAGCTCTGTTCCTGACTCAACTACGGATTCAGTGACCGACACCACCGTCTCGGAAGCGAAGTACACCATCACTTGGACGGACTGTGACGAGTTGAAGTGTGCACGGATGAATGTGCCCTACGACTACAACAAACCCAGCATCGGATCCTTCTCGCTCAACATCGTTATTCGACCAGCAACCAAAAAGGCTCAGCGCATTGGCTCGATGCTGGTGAACCCCGGTGGACCGGGTTTTGGTGGAACCGAGATAGCGCGCAATGCCGCGTACTACTTGACCGATTCTCTTCTCGACTATTTCGACATTGTCGGCTGGGACCCCCGAGGTACTGGTGACACCACCCCATCCGTTGATTGTGTGGACAACTTCGACCTGTACATGAAGGCGGACAGCTCGCCCGACGACGAAGCCGAAAAGCAAGCGCTCATCGCTGAGCAGCAGGCCTTTGTGGATGAATGTGAGAAGAAGTCAGGGGAAATTCTTCCGTACCTCTCGACAGCTTCTACTGCACGTGACATGAACTCCATTCGCATCGCACTCGGCGAAGAAAAGATCACATACTTCGGGTTTTCATATGGAAGCGAACTCGGTGCCACGTGGGCAACCATGTTCCCCAGCACAGTTCGTGCAGCGGTCCTGGATGGTGCGTCTGAGCCGAACATCTCCGGCATAGACAGCGCATTGCGTCAAGCTGCTGGCTTCGAGCAACAGCTCACTCGATTCCTGGCACAGTGTTCAGCTACCCCAAAGTGTCCGTTCTACAACAGCGGTAACGCCTTCAAGGCGTTTGATCGTCTCATCGTTGACCTTGACAACAAACCACTTGTCGTGACCCCAGATCGAGTTGCAGTGAGTCAGTCAGTTGCCTACACGGCTGTTTCTCAAGCGATGTATTCAAGTGCTCTATGGCCCGATCTCGAGAAAGCACTGGACGAGGCGCAGAATGGCGATGGTGCGGGCCTCCTGAAGTTGTACGACTCCTACTACCAACGAAAAGAAGATGGCACCTTCTCAAATGAGCTCGAAGCCTTCCTTGCAATCAGTTGTCTTGATGATCCTGGCCCGAAGACCGTTGAAGAGAACGACTCATACAACAGCCAGTTCCTTGAAACCGCGCCCCGCATCGGACCAAGTTTCATCAACAGCTATCAGTGCGCTCTGTGGCCGGTGGAACAAGCAGAGACCGTCACGATCACGGGCAAAGGTGCTGGCCCCATCGTGGTCATCGGTACCACCGGTGATGCCGCAACCCCGCTTGAAAGCTCTCGCAAGATGGCGACAACTCTTGAAGAAGGAATCTTCATCAAAGTGACTGCAGAACGGCACACCGGATACGGGGTCAATTATTGCGTTGTCAACGCTGCAGACGACTATCTCATCAATCT
>JBJTGC010000197.1:0-3433 GCA_046093725.1 Actinomycetota bacterium | reverse complement strand
ATCTTGTACAGGCGCTTCACACCTGTCGTGGTCTCTTCGGTGACACCCTTCACCGATTTCGCCATCGTGGTCCACTTGGTGGGTTCGGTCTTCAATGAACGCTGTAGCAAACCGAGCACGATTGCGAGCTCTGGGTTCGATGCAGTCGTCGGGTCTGGCACTTCGCCGGTGCGCTCGTACTCGACACCTTTGTGCAACAGCAACGTGGCATCACCACCGTCATCGAGGATCATGTTCGGCAAACCACCATCGGGCCACGTCATCATTTGCTCGGTGCACCACCAGTACTCCTCCAGCGTCTCACCTTTCCACGCGAACACCGGTACACCTTGTGGGTCGTCGATGGTTCCGTTCGGGCCCACAACCACGGCTGCCGCGGCGTGATCTTGGGTGGAAAAGATGTTGCAACTGGCCCAGCGAACTTCTGCACCCAACTCCACAAGTGTCTCGATGAGCACCGCAGTTTGAATAGTCATGTGCAAGGAACCAGAGATGCGTGCACCTTTCAATGGCTTGGTGCCACCGAATTCTTTGCGCAGCGAACGCAGACCGGGCATCTCATGCTCGGCAAGGTGGATTTCCTTACGACCAAATGGTGCGAGGTTGAGGTCGGCGACGCGATAGTCACGACGCGTGGCGAGAGATGATGACATTGGGGTTCCCTTCGGGGTTGCAGATGTGGACGAGCCAGATGGCTCTGTTCACCAGGCTGGGGCCCACTGGCACCGATCTGTTCAGCCCGACAGAAGAACGAGTGTAGTGGAGCTTTACGCCTCGAAAGTGGGCTTCAGTCCGCTGTCGCGAACCTTGGCCATGAGTCGGTCGTGCTCCGCATCGGACACCGACTCGGCTTCGTCAATCAGCATGACCGGAATGCCCTCGCGCACTGCGTATCGACGATGAAGTCGGGGGTTGTACAGCGACTCTTCATCTGCGAAGTAATACAACGGACCCTTGTCCTGTGGACAAGCGAGGATGTCGAGCAGTGCTTGATCAAGTGCCATGAGAGTCATCCTGCCACGATGTTCAGCACTTCAGCGACTCGTTGATCGCACTCTGTGCGAGTCGGTGCCTCAAGATTCAGCCTGAGCAGCGGCTCTGTATTCGACGGCCGCAAGTTGAACCACCAGTCACCACAGTCAACAGTCAATCCATCGAGGGTGTCCTGTGGGAACTGCGCAAACGCGCGGGCAACGGCCTCGATGACAGCGGTTGTGTCGTCTACCTCGGTGTTGATCTCACCACTTGCTTCGTAACGTTCGAACGGCTTGCGAACCTCTGACAGTGGCGCACCAGCGCGCGCCATTTCATTCAGAACGAGCATCGAGGCGATGATGCCGCTGTCGGCGCGATAATTGTCGAGGAAGTAATAGTGGGCGGAGTGTTCGCCACCGAAGACTGCACCAGTTTCTGCCATTTTCTGTTTTATGAAGCTGTGACCCACACGTGTTCGCACAGGAGTTCCACCATTTTCACGTATGACTTCAGCGACCGCTCGCGAACAAATGCAGTTGTGCAGGATGGTCGCGCCTGGGTGCGCTCGCAGCATTGCTGCTGCGAGCATTGCAGTGGTCGTGCTGCCGGACAACCCGCGACCCAACTCATCGACCACGAACACCCGGTCTGCGTCGCCGTCGAATGCCAAACCCACATCGAAACCGCCCGACACCACGCGGGCTTGCAAGTCACGTTGGTTCGCTGGCTGAATCGGGTCGGCAGGATGATTCGGGAATGACCCGTCGAGCTCGCCGTACATGACTTCCAGTTGCACCCCTGGGAGGCGTTCGAACACGACGGGAACGATGAGACCACCCATGCCATTTGCGGTGTCGGCGACGACTTTGAGGCCGCGTAACGCATCGACGTCTGCGAACGACACCACATGGTCGGCGAACTCGTCGAGCATCGACCGAGTTGACTTCGTGCCTCTTGTCTTCGTGCCAGGCGCCACTGTTCGCGTATTGATAGATCGCGATGAGGCCATGGTCAACTTGGCGATGTCCCTGATGTCGGCAAGCCCAGATTCGATACCAACTGGTCGTGCACCAGACAGACAGAACTTGATGCCGTTGTATTCGGCCGGATTGTGCGAGGCGGTGAACATGGCGCCAGGTGCATCGAGCTTGCCTGCGGCGAAATACAACAAGTCCGTACTTGCAAGTCCGAGATCAACAACGTTCATACCTCGACTCATCGCACCTTCGGCAAATGCATCAGCAAGGCCTTCGCCCGTCAGACGCATGTCGCGAGCCACCAACACCGTCGATGCATCAGTGAACTGAGCAAAACCGACACCTAACGCATATGCAACATGCTCGTTCATTTGGTTCGGAGTGGTGCCACGAACGTCGTATGCCTTGACGATTCGATCAAGTACGGCCGGATCGGTCGTTGACATGTCGCCAGACGCTACCGAGCCCCCATCAGTAGATGGCGGAACGTCATGTACGCCCACTCCGTACCTGAACGGTCTGCGACGGAACCACACCAACATCACAAGTCCGGCGAGTGTGAGAACGAAAGCAATCTGATCTGCACGAGACGTTGCATACTCCATCACCACGGTGGTGGACGACGGAATGACCACCATCATGTTGGGTGCGACTCTGTACGGGCCTTCGCCGCCCTTCACCTTCCAGTTCGGGAAGTAACTGACTCGAACAAGGACAGGTGTACCGACTTTGTCGACGTCGAATGACAAGCGCTCTTGATCGATATCGATATTCGACACCGAAACCTGGCTCAGTTCACGTGGATCAATCGGAGTGGTTGCTGATGGCGTCACAATGTCGACCCGGCGACCACTCTCTCCCGGTTCGCCTTCACGCCGTTCCATGTCGACTTCGACATCGATTCGTTGCCATGACGCTGGGCCATCTGCCGCAGGTAGCGCGGCCCATTCACTTCTCTGTTGAAAATATGACGTGCCAAGCTCGAGCCATTGCTCGCGAGCATCACCTTCATGTTCGTTGACGATGACCGGCTGTGTCGAGAGTCCCTCGACGAGGGCGACATCACTCACCTCATACACATGCCATGGACCACTCGTCTTCAACTTGACGAGATCTTCCTGCGCGTCAGCCTGCGCGACACCTTCAGGCGTGAATGCCATGTAGTACTTCACTCCAAGCTCGCGAAGATACGGCACACCCTTTTCTGCGACGGTGTTGTCGTAACGAAGCTCACGCACCGGGTTACTGCTCTGCTTCGACATCGCGGCGGCCGCAATGAAGTGATACGGCGTGGTTCCGGCCGCTTCAAAGAACAGGCCTTCCATCGAACCGATGCAACCTTTGGTCCAGAATGGCAACAACATCAGCGACATCGTCGTTCCGTACTTGTTCAGCTCGCTGTTGTTCTCCCACAGCGCTCGACCGCAGCCATGTGCCGGATCATCACCGAGCGCTTGCATTGTCTGCACGATGTCGTGATA
>JBJTGC010000196.1:0-2889 GCA_046093725.1 Actinomycetota bacterium | reverse complement strand
ATCAGGCCTGCTCACACCGTGGGCACTACTTCCGTGGATGTTGCTGTGTGTCGTGCGCGCGCGCAAGGGGAACACCATTCGATGGAGCCTGATGCTCGGTGTCCTCGTCGCAACTGCCGGATCGGTGAATGTGACCGCCCTTGCAATGGTATTTGTTGGCGTGATCACCTGGATGGTGATCGATGTCGCTACTGGCATCGTCCGTTTGCGGCAACATGTCATGCTTCTTGCCGGCTCGATGGCCTCTTCGTTGGCTTGTGGTGCGTGGTGGATCACCGCCCTGGTGGTGCAGGGACGCTACGGATTGCCGATTTTGCGTTACACCGAAACCTACGAAACAGTGGCGAAAGCATCGACACCCCAAGAGATTCTTCGCGGACTCGGGTACTGGTTTTTCTACGGAAACGACCACAGTGGCGCCTGGGTAGATGGCAGCACTCGCCTCATTGGCACAACGCCACTTCTCGCACTCGGAATGCTTGTTGCCACGATGGGCCTCGTCTCTGTCGGTCTCGCGCGCCACCGACATTCACCACACAGTGTCGCCCTTCTGGTGGTGGGTCTCGCAATTGCTGTCGGCTCGAACCCACAGGGTGCGTCATCTCTCTACGGTCGTCTTTTTGAATCTGTTGTCAACAATGAATCTGGCTTTGCGCTTCGCTCTAGCCCGCGCGCAACGCCAGTTGTGCTCATCGCTCTCGCCGTGTCACTGGGATTCGCATGGGACCGTTACGCACCCCTCATCAAGCGCATTCATGTTCGCCTTGCAACACCTGCAACATTGGGCCTCCTTGCGCTCTTGCTTGTTGCACAGAACTATCCAGGGATGACCGGGCGATTGCTCACGTCATCGATCTCTCGCGACGAGGTGATTCCCGCGTACTGGAACGACTCTGCCCGCGCAATCGATTCAGCGCCACACAGCGACTCGACCCTCTCACGCACCTATGAACTTCCCGGAGTGGATTTCGCCACCTACACGTGGGGCGGCACCATCGACCCTGTTACTCCTGGCCTCATTGATTCTCAGCATCTCGCCCGCGAATTGGTGCCCTACGGGAGCGATGCGACTGCGGACCTTCTCAACGCGTTCGAGTCACGTCTTCAAGAGGGTCGTTTTGAGCCGTCAACACTGAAAGACGTTGCGGCACTATTTGGCGCCAACACCGTCACATTCCGTGGAGACGTCCGCTACGACACATATCGAACACCTAACCCCGGTCGATTGTGGCGTGAGATCTCAATGGCAAGGCTTGATGTCGGCTATGAATCTCCGTCCATCCGAACTGAAGACGCCACAACCATTGCTGATGCAACACTTCTTGCCCACCCACGCGCAACATCTTTTCCAGCAACTGCGATTCTCCACACAGATCCTCAACCACTCGTGTCCGTGTCCCGCGTGGCAGATCACACTCGCCTAGTTGGCAGTGGAGACGGCGTTATCGATGCCGTGACAGCGCTCGGCAGGAATTCACTCGGCAGCTTCATTTATGACTCAACCGCGAGCCTTTCTCGCGCTCCACTCGGGACACCTGCACGTGTGATCGTGACTGACAGCAACAGGCGTCAGTCACGGCGCTGGTACTCGGTTGGTTCCAACCTCGGCAGGACCGAGCGAGTCGACGAGGACCGCATCACTGACCCGAGCGACAACCGGCTGATGCCATTCGTCGATGACCATGCAGTTGTCGCAGAGCCTTCTACTCAGTCCGTCTCACTCCTCGTCGGCGACCTCGCCACCGTGTCCGCTTCTGACCATGGACACCCCATCGTGTCGACACCAGAAGATCGACCCGAAAACGCCTTCGATGGCGACCCTGACACTTCGTGGCGCACAGGCATCATCGGCCGCTCGATTGGTCAATACATTGATGCCACATTTCGTACTCCAGTTAGTGCCGCGAGAGTCACTCTCACTTGGCCACGTGTCGGCAATACGGAGCGACGCATCACAAAGGGGCGCATTGTTCTCTACGCAGAGAAGTCAAGTGTGCAGCGGACTGTGCCCTTCTCTGTCTCAAATTCCGAGAAACCCACCACCGTTGTCTTTCCTCAGACAACATTCAGCCACCTTCGTGTCATCATCGACGACGACACCTTCGGAGTGCGAACCGTCTACGACGGGCTTCCAGGAACGGGAATAGCGGAAGTATCTGTTCCTGGTGTTCACAATGAGGAATTCGTCCTAGTTCCGACGCCGAGTCAAGATGCAGCTGAAGTCTCCGACACGTCTTATGTGTTCTCTCGTTGGCGACTCGACGAAGCAACTCCGAACCGCAACGACCCTGAAGCACGACTCCTTCGGGCCTTCGACCGCTCCAGCGAAATGGACGTCAAGGTGACTGGTGTTGTTCGACTCAATGGCAATGTTGACGATGCAACTCTCGTGAGCGCAACCGGCAATCACCCCATCACTGCCGTGTCCAACCGTCGACTGGCCGGCAGTCCCTACACCTCAGCTATGAATACCCTGGACGGCGACACAAATTCTGCTTGGGTGAGCCCTATCGATGAGGCGGTTGGCTCCCGCATTCGATTTGAGGGACTCGCCGCGTCACGGTCAACCACTATCTCGTTTCTTGATGACCCATGGCACTCGCGACCAGAACAGATCGAGCTGGCCTTCGACGACAACACGACGACGATCATTGATGTACCCGCAACAGGTGACTCGGTCACTGTTCGACGGCCCACCTCGAGTAGCGCGATCACAGCTTTGACAGTCACGAAAGTTACACCTCGGTATTACCCCGATTACTTCACATGAAAAGAAGGTGAACTACGTGTTGCTATATCCGTGGTGCGCACCGGAGACACACAGCCCCTCGCTACAACTGTGAGGACCGGTGAGTGCCGCACCGATCTTTTGACCATGAACGACAGTCC
>JBJTGC010000195.1:0-3246 GCA_046093725.1 Actinomycetota bacterium | reverse complement strand
GTATTACCAAGCGAAACAAATCGCTCGCGCGCAATGTAGACGAAGACTCCCTCAGCAGTTGCCGTGACCGTTTCGCCTGCTCGAATTTCACCATGCACGATCATCTTCTTTGCCTGACGGTCGACAATCCATGCCCGACCGACAAGATCAGTTTTGATGGGGGTCGCGGCAACGTAACGAACGATCAATGAACCCGTCACCACGTTGTTGTCGACGAGCAGTCGTGTCCGCCCCATGGTCTCGTCAAGCAGGGCTGCTACCCAACCACCATGAACAGTTCCCGGAGGTCCTTGGTAGGCCTCGCTGAATGAGACCGTCGAGATGACGATGTCATCTGCGATGTCAACAGTGATGGGAGGCGCAATCGGGTTCATCGACCCAGTAGCCGGGTTGCGTGTTCGACGGTTCAGTTCGGTCTGACGCACTTCCATTGTGCCGAGTGCTTCAAGACGCTCCGCAAGATCTTCGAAGTCGGCGGCCAGATCTGCAGTTTCAGCTGCAGGGTCAACATGAACAAGCGCGCGATTCATTCGTCGCGCTGCCGCAATCACGCGCTGCAGTGTTGGCGATACCGGTGCCCTACCTGGCGGAGCATCCGCGATCAGAGCCGGATCTAGTTCGCTCATGACCCAAGTGCAGATTTCACCAGAGCTGCCACCCGGCCGCCATCTACCCCGGCCCCAGCACGTGCTCGCACTGCTTTTACGACCAACCCCATTGCCTTCCCACCGGAGTGACCTTCTGCCGCAGCCTTCGCAACCTCCTCATTGACGATCGCACTGATCTCGTCATCGCTGAGAGAAGCAGGAAGATACTGCTCGATGATGGCAAGTTCAGAGCGCTCCTTCGTTGCTGATTCGGTGCGACCAGCCTGCTCGTATACCTCGGCTGCTTCGCTGCGCTTCTTTGCTTCAGCCATCATTACTGCAATCACTTGGTCATCGGTAAGGGTGACAGCCTCATTGCCGGCAACCTCAGCGTTCATGACGGCAGCAAGGACCATACGCAATGTCGACACTTCGATTTCTGCCCTGGCCTTCATCGCGGTGTTGAGGTCGGTTTTCAAGGTGTCTTTGAGCGAAGTCATGTCACCATTGTGGCTGGCTGGAGACAGAAACTTGGTGCTGCACTACAGTTCCAGCCATGGGGACCCGTTTTTTTGACCGCCATTGGTATGTCGACCCGCATCCGACTTTCGCGCACTTGCGTGCTACTGAACCAGTCGCCAAAGATGCCGACACCAACACCTACGCCCTGATGCTGCACGAAGACGTCGTCTGGGCAGAGCGCCAGCCGAACCTGTTCTCCAGTGCCCAAGGTTCGCGGCCAAATGGTGGCCCGCAGCCATCAATGATCGACAACGACGACCCTGCCCACAGTTCGCAACGACGACTCGTCGCCAAGGGTTTCACCCCGAAGCAAATGTCTCGTTATGAGACACATGTGCAAGAAGTGACTGCACGACTTGTGGACGATGCACTCGCCAAGGGAACTTTCGACGTCGTTGCCGACATCGCTCGCCCGCTTCCAATGACACTGATTGGCGAAATGCTCGGGGCGCCCTACGAAGACCATGAAATGCTCCAACATTGGAGCGACCAGATGATTCAGGGTGCGGACGGCCCCGAGAACGTCACAGAAGAAGTGATCAACGCAGCATTTGCGTGGTACGAGTACTTGCAGAAGCTGGTTGCCGAACGCGAAAAGGCGCCAGGAGCAGACTTGGTGTCGATTCTCGTCGGCGCAAGAGATGAAGGATCACTCACATTCGATGAAGTTCAGGGCAACGCGTTGCTGTTGCTCGTCGGGGGTAACGAGACCACACGAAATGTCATCACCGGTGGACTACATGCACTTCTTGACAATCGTGAACAGTGGGGGGCCATCGTCAACGACGGCTCACTCATTCCAGGTGCAGTTGAAGAGTGTCTCCGCTGGGTGAGCCCAATTGTGTGCATGAATCGTGTCGCCACCGAAGATGTCGAGGTGCGCGGAGTGAACATTCCTGCGGGGGCACAGGCGCTCATGATGTATTCATCGGCAAACCGAGATGAACGTGTCTTCGATAATCCAGACACCTTCGACATCACTCGCTCACCGAACCAGCACATTGCCTTCGGGTTCGGGCCGCACTTCTGTCTCGGATCGAGTCTTGCTCGTCTCGAAATTCGCACCGCACTGGAGGTGCTCAGCAATCGCGCCCCAGAACTGCGACTTGCCGATGCCGGCATGACACCGGACTACACGGCCTCGGCATTCGTGCGAGGAATCAAGTCCCTGCCCGTGACGGTGTGATCACTCAGGCTGCAATTGTTGTCAGCAAGTACAGAGCACTCAGCACAAGGCATACGAATGCAGGTGCAGTGTTTGCCGTTGTGTCCTTCACACGAACATGAGCAACCAATGCGAAAAGGAAATAAAACGTAAGTGCGACGCCGGCGACAAAAGCGATTACTCCGGAAATCATCCCGATCAACAACCCGACAGCCAACACAGCTTTGACCGCACCAAGACTTCGAACAGCAGAGCGCGGAATGTCTAGTCGATCAGTGACGGCAAGGGCTCGTGGATCTGATCGAAAATCAGCGACGGCTGTGGCAAGGCAAACGACGACAAGCAAGACAGCCAGTACAAGTGCAACGATGTTCACGAGCGCACCGTAGTCCGCTGACTGTTCAGAACGTCTCGTTCGTGTGCCAGCAGCCATTTCTTGATGTTCAATCCCCCGGAAAATCCGGTGAGCGTGCCGTCTGCACCCACGACGCGATGGCACGGAAGAATCACCGGAATCGGATTGCGTCCGTTGGCCGCTCCCACCGCTCGAGTAGCGGTCGGGCGCCCGATTGACATCGCCTGTTGTTTGTACGTCGAAGTGCGCCCAAAGCCGATGCGCGTGAGTGCCTTCCACGCACAAATTTGAAAATCAGTTCCAGTGAGTTCAATCGGAACAGAGAACTTCCGTCGCTTGCCTTCAAAATATTCTTGAAGTTCTTTCAATGCTCGGGCAAGTACCTGTTTCGAACGCACATCACCGACTGATTCGGCAGTCCAACCACGCTGTGGAACTCGGAATCGAACTTCAATGACCTTCGCATTGCGAACAACGACGCCAACACGACCAATTGGTGCTTCAACTGATCCTCGAAGGAACTGCAACTCATCTGCGCGAGGCATATGACAGACCGTACATCTCTGATGGGACCTCGATGCAGGTTGCGACCACTTGGTAGTTGTAGGGTGCAAGTG
>JBJTGC010000194.1:0-3976 GCA_046093725.1 Actinomycetota bacterium | reverse complement strand
GATTGGGAACAACACCCAAGTCGACATTTCCGCCGGACAGCACAACACAAGTGGTGCCCTTTGCTGCCGGTATGACGGCGCGGGTGAGAAGTGCTGACACGCCGACGGCACCGCCACCTTCCACATAGAACTTCCCACGGTCCATCAGCAACACCATTGCATCGGCCACTGTGTCTTCAGCAACGACAACCACTTCGTCAACAAACTCTTCGATGAGCGGAGCAGTGACTACACCTGGTCTTTTCACTGCGATGCCATCAGCAAGCGTGACGATGGGACCATCAGCTGGTGGACGACCTGCATATGGTGCACATGCGGCAACTTGCACGCCGATGACGCGTACGTGTGGTCGTTGCGACTTCACGGCGATTGCGGTTCCTGCGGTCAAACCACCTCCACCCAACGGAATAATCACGGTGTGAAGGTCTGCGATGTCTTCGAGTAACTCGAGTCCAAGAGTGCCCTGACCCGCGACCACGACCGGATCATCAAAGGGGTGGCAGAAGTGCATGCCTGTTGAGGCTGCGTGTTCTTTGGCACGTGACACGGCATCGTCGAGGGTGTCGCCACCTTCGACAACGGTTGCACCGTAGGTACGACATTGTTCGATCTTTGAAAGACTCGCACCAGCCGGAACGAAAATCTGACAGGGCACCCCGTGATGTCGCGCAGCAAACGCGATTGCCTGTGCGTGGTTACCAGCACTACCCGCCGTGACCCCGGCGCTGACAGCTGGTCCAAGGGAATGCAACTTGTTGAGTGCGCCACGCACCTTGAACGAACCGGTGCGCTGCAAGTTCTCAGCCTTCAAAATGACATTGCCACCGCACATGTCGGAGAGTGCGTATGACTCTGTGATGGGGGTGTGTTTGACGATGCCCCGACCCACCGCGCGAGCGGCGACGATGTCCTCGGTACTGATGGCGTGCTTGCCCATTCATCGCCTACGGTACTTGCCGATGCGGGCTCTCATGATCGCAAATGCAACTGATGCTGATGCCGGATTCGTGGGTCATGCGCTGCGCGAACGTGGTTTCGCCTTCACCGAGCTCATCCGCGAACAGCACCACACATGGAACCAAACGCTCGCAGGGGCTCTTGACGGTAGAGATTTTGACGGCATAGATATGGTGCTGTCGCTTGGCTCGTGATGGAGTGTCTACTGGGAATCTGCAAGTGGGCCCATTTCCACTGAAACTGCACTTCTGAAACAGGCCATGAAGACCGATGTACCTGTTCTTGGCATCTGTTTTGGCGCCCAGATGCTTGCCCATGCCGCCGGTGGACATGTTCGCCGCGCCGATCAACACGAAATTGGGTGGTGCGACGTGCGCCTCACCCGAGAAGCGCCGGCTGATTCATCACCACTGGCGGGCACGTGGATGCAATGGCATTACGACTGCGTCGAGGTGCCATCCGGTGCCACCACGTTGGCTGAGAGCGACAACGCGGTACAGGCGTTCCGCGTGGGGTCTTCATTGGCTGTGCAATTCCATCCGGAAGCAACCGAATCGATCGTCTCGAGGTGGTCATCCGGAGATGGACGCCAGGAACTGGCTGACGCAAGGGTCGACTACGACACTTTGATGGCCCAGACACGAACCGAGGCCGTAAGCGCAGAAGGTCGAAGTCGGTTGCTTGTCGATTGGTTCCTTCGCGACGTCGCGCATCTGCATGTGCGAACCAGTTGATGTGACATTGGCACGGTCGGTGGCTCACAAAGGCACATAACCCCATGGCAACGGGCTTTCTGGCACTGTTCAGAGAGGGGAAGTTGGGGTCAACTTTGGCCCCCGTAGTAGTTTCGATGGGCGATGTCCCAGTTCCTCCGGTCGTATCTCACTGTCGTGTGGTTCGGCTTGGCCGCCTTCCTGATTGCCTCGCTGTTGCTCGGATTGTCGGCCCTTCTGCGACCCAACCGCCCGACGCGAGAGAAACTCATCGCATATGAAAGTGGTGTCGACCCCGTCGGCGAGGGCTGGTCGCAAAGCCAAATTCGTTATTACGTCTTCGCGCTTCTCTTCGTCATCTTCGACGTGGAAGCAGTGTTCATTTTCCCCTGGGCCACTCAGCTCGAGCGATACGCCGGATTCGGCCTCGTCGAGATGGGTGTGTTCGTAGCTGTGCTCCTTTTGGGCCTCGTGTATGCGTGGCGCAAGGGTGTCTTGCGCTGGATCTGAGGCGATAGTTATGGGACTTGTCGATCGTGGCCGCTTACCAAAGCCGCTGACATCACTCTTCAACTTGGGCCGTTCGTACAGCTTGTGGGTGTACCAATGGGGACTCGCGTGTTGTGCCATCGAAATGGGTGCAGCATTCGGATCACCTCGTTACGACGTCATGCGACTTGGTGTTATTCCGTTGCCAGCGTCACCGCGTCAAGCTGACTTGGTCGTCATTTCAGGAACAGTCACCGACAAGATGGCACCAGCGGTCAAGCGTCTCTATGAGCAGATGCCAGAGCCGAAGTACGTCATCTCGATGGGAAGTTGCGCCAACTGTGGTGGTCCGTATTGGGACAGCTATTCAGTCACAAAGGGTGTCGACCAAATCATTCCAGTCGATGTGTATGTGCCTGGTTGCCCTCCGCGTCCTGAGGCACTTCTTGAAGGTGTCGTGATGTTGCAGCAGCGCATCAAGAACGAGGACATGGGCGCACGTTGGCGCGGTGAAGGCACTCAATTGATGGCGAAGGATTCTTCGACGCGCGTCGACGGCGAGAGTGCCGAACGGGGAGGTGTTCCCGTTGTCAGCCACTGAGACCGACACACCCGTAGTTGTTGACGAAGTACGCAACGCAGTCGTTGCGCGCTTTTCATCCGTGATTGGCGATGCCGTTGTTGATTCGTTCGTGAAGCCAGGTGACGACGTCTGGATTCGCGTTCGAACCGACTCATGGTGCCGCGCCGGAGAGGCAGCACGCGAATTGGGCTTCGCATATTTTGATTTTCTTTCTGCAATCGACTGGATGCCATCTCCCTTCGGACGTGGCGAAGATGATCCGACCGAGCCAGCACCCGAGCGTGACATGACTGTTCGTCAGGGATATGCCGGTGGGGAAACACGGATGCAAGTTCTTGCACGCGTCGTCGACCCAACGACATCACTCGGTGTCAACCTCAAGGTCGATGTTGCCGATGATGCTCCTGTCATTGACAGTTGGGTATCGGTGTACGCCGGTGCGAATTGGCACGAACGTGAAGCATGGGAAATGTTCGGTATCCGTTTTGCAGGTCATCCCGACTTGCGCAATATGTACTTGCCAACCGACTTTGAAGGTCATCCGCTGCGCAAAGACTTCCCGTTACTTGCTCGCATCGTGAAGCCGTGGCCCGGAATTGTCGATGTCGAACCAATGCCCGGCGGCGGGTCAGACGACGAGGCTGGTGAATAGATGACGATGCTCACTGACAGGCAGCAGTTGTCCTACATCGCTGCACAAGCAGCCGATGCACGCGTGAATCTCGAGCTCGAGACCGAGGGCATGACTCTCAACATCGGGCCGCAGCACCCCGCAACACACGGAACGCTGCGCATCATCGCTCGACTCGACGGCGAGCAAGTGGTGTGGGCTGAGCCGTCCTGTGGCTATATGCACCGCGGCTACGAAAAACACACATAAGTTCTTACGTTCCCACAATTCACAGCGCTGGTAAACCGACTCGACTGGCTGGGCAGTTTTGCCAATGAAGTGCCCTTCATTCTCGCTGCCGAGAAATTGATGGGCATCGAAGCGCCGGCTCGCGCGCAACACATTCGCACCATCTTGTTCGAGCTTTCACGAATTGCGAACGTGTCACTGTTTCTCGGTGACCTCGGCGTGCAGTTGGGGGCCATCACCAACTCGAACATCAACGAGTCGGCCGACGCCAGTTCGGGAGCGATGGTCGACAACTCGAATGCGCTCACCACGTTGACGCTCGACTTCACCCCGACGGTGATTGTCGGGGCGAATGCCGTACTGGCCGCCCCGCAG
>JBJTGC010000193.1:0-3247 GCA_046093725.1 Actinomycetota bacterium | reverse complement strand
GCGACGGTACGTTGCCGCATTTCTAGCGGCAGCAACAATGGCTACGACGGTGGGTACGTCACTGACTGGAGCGAGCGCCGCTCGTGTTTCAGCAGTTGATCGCACCAATCCGTTCCAGCCGAGTGCAAACAAATTCTGTGTCAAGAAGGGCAACGAGGCCACTTCGGCACTCAAGTCCAATCCGGGCATGGGTTACACCGACACGGAAATCAAGGTTGGACACCTTCGTTCCGATCTTGACAAATTGGTTCCATTCGGCATCTACGTCGACCATGGAAACATGGTTGAGACCACGCGAGTTTTCACCGACATCATCAACAACGTGTGTGGTGGTATCCGCGGTCGCAAACTCGTCGTCATTGACAAGGGCTATCACCCAGCAGTCCCTACACAGCGCGACTCGGTAGCGCAGCAATTGTGGGACGACCATAAGCCAGCAGCGGCCTACACCACCTCCGGCTGGACCGGACCTGGCGTGCAATTCCTCGTGAAGGATGTCAAGGTTCCGTTGCTCACCGGTGAAGGCGGATCGCTCGCACTGATGCGCACTGGTAACTACTTCTCGTTCGGCTCGTACCCGGCAGAAGTCGGTGTCAACGCACTTATGGACTCGCTCGGCAACATGAAGGCACTCAAGAAGACTGACATTGTCGGAGTTGTCTCACCAGAAACCGACGGTATTGCTGCAGGCGTTGAGCCCCTTATCAAGGCGCGTCTCCGCAAGCTCGGAATCAAGCCGCAGAACATTCACTTCGCGCAGATCACTTGCACTGGTAAGGCCACTGGACAGTGTGCAGGCAAGCCAGAGCTCGCAGCGAAGTTCAAGGCAGCAGGCATGGACGCCACCAATGGCGTATACATCCCGATTGGTGTTGGATCAAGCGAAATTCTTCCGGTGATGGAAGCAATGGCTTCTGCTGGTGTCGACTTCCGTGTGTCGTACTCGACTGGTTTGTCGAACGCCGCCGGTGACACTCAGGCGAATACAATGTGCGTGAAGGGTGCAACGTCTGCAGGCTGCCTTGGCTGGCTGAAGACTCGCTTCCTCGACTGGACCTTTGCTGGCCCACACAGGACGTTGAAGAAGTTGGATCCATTCACTCAGATGTGCGTCGACGAGTACAACAAGGGTTATGGCGTCACAGCCAACGGTGCGGCAACTGTGCTTGCCAACAACCCGGTGCGAATCGGCATGATCGCTTCGGTCTGCCCCGCACTGCGCCTCATCGCTGCAGGAATCTGGGCGGCCGGTGACAATCCGAAGCGCTCAGATATCGCCAAGGGAATTCGTAACTTGGGTGACGTTGACTTCCGCTTTGCTCTCCCAGCAACGACTCGCCCAGGCAAGCCATGGTTTGCCAAGGACATGTTCTGGCAGAGGGGCCAGGCACCTTGCCCGCCAACGAACGGCGTGAACGATCTTGTCGGTGTTCCGGGCAAGCAGACGGTTGCAGCCGGCTGTCTGTTCCTCGATGCCGAGATGAACAAGATCAAGGGCGCAAAGGTGTCCATCGACTACCAGTTGAAGGACCTCCAGAAGGGCTGATCTCGGCCTAGCCGACTCAAACGAACAGAAGGCCGGTGGCGCAAGCCACCGGCCTTCTTCGTTGTTGAGGTTCGATCACACGGGAATGGTCATCGACCCTTCCACTCTGGTGCACGTTTCTGGGCAAACGCGGTGGCGCCTTCGCGAGCATCTTCGCTCGCAAACACTTGGGCAGTCGCTTCACCAAGAGCCTTCGTATTGGCATCCGGAATCTCCATGTACATCAACTTCTTGGTGGCCCGCACTGCCAATGGTCCGTTAGCTGTGATGCGAGCAGCCAACGCCGCGGTGGCCGAGAGCAACTCGTCTGCCGGCACCACTTGGTTGATGAGACCGAGATGAAGGGCGCGCTCGGGCGAAATTGGATCGCCGGTCATCCCCATTTCAAGCGCCACAGTCAAAGGAATTCGTGTAGGTAGACGAGTTCCACCACCGGCAGCGAACAAACCTCGCTTCACCTCAGGAATGCCAAACTTTGCGTGACTCACCGCAACCACTAGGTCACACGACATCATCACTTCAAAACCACCAGCGAGAGCCACACCATTGACCGCAGCGATGACTGGTTTCTCGCACGTACGAAGTGCATCGAGCCCTCGGGCGACCGGTGCCATGTCCATTCCAGCTGCGAACGCCTTGAGGTCCATTCCGGCGCAGAAGATCTTCTCACCGGCACCTGTTACTACGACTACTCGAATGTCATCGTTGGTGGCCACTTCTGCAAAGGCCGCGGACAACCCCTCGCCCACGTCGCCGTTTAGGGCATTGCCAGCCTCTGGTCGGTTGAGGGTAATCCACATGATGTTGTCACTGATTTGGGTGTCGACTGCCATGCCGTGTTCCTTTTCGTTGGGATTCTGAAACGTGCTGAGCGTACTCCCCGACCTGTGCCCCATCTTCTGTCGTGCGATCTTGTTTCGCGAACTACATTGAGAATCGTGGCTACACATCAAAAAGTCGACCAAGCCTGGGAGACCCCTTCGCACGCAGATATTCCCGGTCTCACCGCCATGCACGTTCAGGCAATGGAGTCATCCAACGCCGACATCGTTTGGCAACAAGTCGGCATGCACCATGTGCTCCTTCAAACAATCGGTCGCAAATCTGGAAACGCCCACAAAGTCGCTCTTCCAGTGTGGTGTGATGCCAACGGACATCGAATTGTTGTTGCATCGTTTGCTGGCCATCCGAAAGACCCGTCATGGTTCGTGAACCTTCGTGACCAGAATGCGAACCCTGAGGTTTTCTGCCGAGTGCAGAACGGTTCATATTGGTCGGTCCCCGAAATTCTTGAAGGTGAGGATTACAGCACCAACTGGGAACAGTTGTGTGACGATCGTGCGTGGTATCGCGACTACCAGTCACGCGCTGGCGACAGGCGTATTCCACTCGTGCGCCTTCCGGAGACTCGGCCGGCCGAGTAGATGGCGTCGCGTCATGGCCCCAATCCGCGGGGCATCAAAACCCACGAAGCCGTCGCAGACACGCTTCGCCGACAGATAGTGCTTGGTCGCTTCAAGGTCGGTGACCGCCTTCCGACCGAGGAAGAATTGACAGGACATTTTGATGTCGCCCGTACAACACTTCGCGAGGCGCTGCGCGTACTTGAGTCGCAGGGTCTCATCGAGATTCGCAGAGGTAGAAATGGTGGCCCCGTTGTCACCGAGCCGCCTTCAGGTGCCACGGCCGAATCAATGGCGC
>JBJTGC010000192.1:0-6300 GCA_046093725.1 Actinomycetota bacterium | reverse complement strand
TAAACACAGTTGTGCTGTGACGGCTGCACGCACGGTGAAGTGTTGGGGCGACAACATGTTTGGCCAGCTTGGTACCGGTGACTTTGACTCATCGGTGACTGCGCGCACGGTGGCGGGACTGGGCGAGGTGACGAGTGTGGTCGCAGCGATGAGACACACGTGTGCATTGACTGCGGCCGGTGAGGTGTGGTGCTGGGGCGACAACGGCTTTGGCCAATTGGGTACCGGCGGCCGGTCAACAACCACACCTGTTCGCATTTCTACGTTGTCATCGGTCGTGCAGATCACTGCGCGCGACTTCACCACATGTGCCCTCACATCGAATGCAGAGCTTTTCTGTTGGGGCCGTAATGCAGAAGGCGAGTTGGGGGTGGGTGATCGCACCCCACGATATGAACCTGTACAAGTGGTGTTCCCAGTTGGTGTTCGCATTGCACAAGTGTCGGCGGGGTCACGTCACACGTGTGCTGTCAGCACAGTGGGTGAGTTGTGGTGTTGGGGTTCTGCCACTGGTAGTCGGCTTGGCGTGTTCGACGGTGTGCGTTCGTTGACACCAACCAAGGTGGTGGCAGATGTTGGCACGGACAAACTTGTGTCGGTGGCAGCTGGTTGGGCGGCCACGTGCACACTCAACGTGGCTGGTGAGGCGTACTGCTTCGGCACCAACTCATACGGTGGGCTTGGTGATGGTCGCTTCAGTGAATCTCCGGTACCTGCGCCGGTGGTGATGCCAAGGGGCGTCACTGTGCGCGGCCCCATCGACATGAGTGAACACTTCTGTATGATTGGCAGCGACGACAAGGCCTACTGCTTTGGTCGCAATGATGCGCGTCAAGCGGCATCGCTTGATCAGTTGTCCGTCATGTGGGCAACAGCAGTGAACACCTCAACCACTGCAGCTGTGACGTTCGGTGACGGAGTGCAAGCGCTGTCCGTCGGCACAATGCACTCATGTGCATTGTTGCGCAGTGGTGCCATCACATGTTGGGGGTCAAATGATGCGGGCCAACTAGGTGATGGCAACTCATCGCCAGCTCAACCTCCGGTTCGCGCACTCGACGTCGTTGGTGCACAACAACTTCCCCCGCAAGCACCAGCAGAACCGCCTGCAGTCGTCGAACCCACACCAGTGGTTCCGTCACCTGTGGCACCAGTTGTCCCTGCACCTGAGCAGCCGCGTCAGGTTGACGAAGTGGTGTTGACGCCACCAGCAACAAACACCACCAACACACCTGGTGCGGTGTCTGAGCAGTCATCTGCACCACAGGCCGGCACTGCGGACATCACCCAAGTGGTTACACCACAGGTGTTGGCACAGAAGTCAAAGGTGCTGCGCTTGCGTGTCGGCAGCTTTCTTGTTGGTCGCGACATTGCTCGCCGTGTGGGTTTCACCTACAAGGGCCCTCGCATTGCGTCAGCCACCATGTTGGTGCCGAAAGGTCAGCGAGCCTGCACCACGGTGTCGTACGCCATCAAAGGTCTGCGTGCCGGTACCTGCAAGGTGATGCTGTTGTCGGTTTCTCGAAACGGTGCACGCACCACTCAACAAGTCGAAGTAAAGGTGATCAAAGCCGCTTCAGTGCGGTGAGTGCTCAACTGCCCGGTGCAGGGTCGACATCACGCGTTTCAGTGAAGTCGAACGAGAGCCGACGCTCAGCAAAGAACCAACGTCCGTCACGACGCACATAAAGGTCGTGATAGCGAATCGACATCACCTTGTTCCTTCTCCGAGATGGTGTCGAGTCAGGGTCACGGCTGTCGGTGTAGATGTGTTGCGCATTGCAATATGTCTCGCCGACAGCTGTGTCGCTGTTATCTGTGTCAAAGTCGACGCGTTGTTGACCAAGCTTGTGGCTGGTCAACTCATATCGCATGAGGCCTTGCATTGCTTCGATAATTTCGCCGCGACCATTACGTAGATATCGCTGCACCGAACCGTCGTAACCACTCAGCACACCATCTGGAAGAAACAACTTCGACACAGCATCAAAGTCTCGTGAGTCAACGAAGTGTGCATAATCCTCAACGAGGCGCCGCAACTCGTAGCGATCATCAAGCCGATGGTTCGTCATTGTCGCTCCTTAATCAGAAAGATGCGTCATATCGCTGCTTGATGTCTGCCAACACGCTGGAGGCATCTTCCATGGTCTTGGCGAACATGTGCAACGGTAGATGAATAGCGGTTGCGCCGGCGTCGACAAGTGCAGGCACGTGTTCCATCGTCTTCGCTAAATCAAACGTGCCATCTTCGTTGCGCACGAGTGGTAGCGGGCCTTGCACGCGAAGCTGCTCTGGGTCGCGCCCGCGTGCGGCCATTGCCTCTTTCACAGTGCGTGCACCTTCGCGCACGCCTTCAATAGATTCACCCATGATCGGAATCCACCCACTTGCCCAACGTGCCATGCGCGACAAACTGGTGGGAGTGAACGTGCCAGCGAACCACAATGGAACGCCACCTTGTTGCACAGGCTTGGGCACCACATAGATGTCGTCGAAGTTCACAGTTGGCGAGTGGTAACTGGCTGGAGTGTTGTTCCACAATTCGACGACGGCACCCATCACATCGGTGAAAAGACGACCGCGCTTGTCCCAATCAAGACCTGCCGCGTCGTATTCCTCGCTTTGCAATCCGATGCCTACCCCAAGAACCACACGACCGTTGCACATGACATCGAGCGTGGCGGTTGTCTTTGCGAACAGCGTTGCACCACGCAGTGACGGCAACACCACACCAGTGCCAAGTCGAATACGCGATGTGCGCGCTGCGATTCCAGCGAGCAAAGTGAGTGGCTCTGGCCACTGCGCATCAGGTGGAGTGGGGAATTTCCCCCACCGGTACTCGTGGGTGTTGTTGCTCATCACCACGTGGTCGACCACTACCACTCGGTCGAGGCCGGCATCTTCGACCATTGGTCCGAGGTCGAGGAATCGGCGCCAGTCGCCGTGTGGCATCCACGGGCCAAAGTTCGGAAGGCCAACAGAGAGCAGGGGTCGTGACGTCATTGAACCATTCTGGCCGCTGAGCCCTTGGCGCCAGCCAGTCTCAGGGGGCGGGTGTTCAGGCTCGTGCAATTTCGTTAGAATTTCACGCAATACGAGGTATCACTTCGACTGTGCTTCCTCGACCAGAATCACAACAGGGGAGGAACCATGTTCATCCGTAAGTTTGTCGCCGGCGCAACGCTTGCTTCCGGTCTCGCAATTGTTGGTGGCGCGAACGTCGCACTTGCGTGCCCATACACTTTGCAGCAAATCACTTCGACTCCATCGATTGCCCAGCAAATCATGACGAGTCCGACTCTGCAACAGCAGTGCGCCTCTCTCATGCAGGGGGGCAGCACTGGTTCGATGCCAGGTATGCCAAGTGGTGGCACGCAGACCGGTACGCAGACGCCGACCGCACCAACTGGTGGCACGACGATGCCAGGCATGCCAAGTGGTGGCACGCAGACCGGTACGCAGACAGGTGCACAGACGGGAACAGCACCCTCAAGTGGCGGTGTGACATGTCAAGTATCTGACGCGATCATCAAGATGATGGATCAGAAGAACTTCCAAATCTTGCTGCAAGGTCAACCCGCTTGTTCTTCGAAAGCGTCGATTGTCGGAACTGGTCTCACCTCGATGCCTACCAGTGGCTCGATACCCACAACCGGTGGAGCAACTGGTGGCATGCAGATGCCAACTGGTGGAACGTCAATGTTCACGCCAACTACAACCACGTGTTCACTTGCATCTGAATTCGGCACATCGAAGCCAGAAGACATGGCCAAGAAGTTCGAAGCCTTGTCGAACGAACAGAAGATGGCATGTTCGAATGCCTTCCGCACAGCGATGCAGTCTCAGTCATCTGCGATGCCACCAGCTGGAGCAGTCCAGATGCCCACCAACATGGCGCAGTTTGACCCGAGCAAGATGAGCCAGCTCATGCCGACGCAGATGATGAGCTTCACGCCGACGCAAATTGCGCAGATGAAGCCGACTGCGATGGCAGGAATGACTGCGTCACAGTTCACGATGCTCCCACCAACGGCAATGGCTGGTTTCAAGCCTGACCAGATGGCGAAGATGGCAGCCGACATGTTCGCAGCAATGACCCCAGAGCAGATGGCGAAGTTCAATCCGCAGGCATTGACTGCGATGAAGCCGACGCAGTTCGCAATGTTGCCACCAGATGCGATGGCGTCAATGTCGTCAAAGCAATTCATGTCCTTGCCACCGCAGGCCATGACCGCGATGTCACCAGAGCAGTTCGCCAACTTGCCAACCAGCGTCTTGGGCGCGTTCAAGCCTCAGCAGTTCGCCCAAATGTCGGCAGAGGCATTCACTGCATTCTCGAACGATGACATTGCCGCGATGAGCGCAAAGGTGTTTGCCGCAATGAAGCCGACGCAGTTCGCGAACATGCCCCCTGAGGCAATGATGGGCTTCAAGCCATCACAGTTCACGATGCTGCCGCCAACGGTTTTTGGTCAGATGAAGCCAGATCAGGCTGCGCTTTTGCCACCAACGGTTTTCTCGGTGCTGAAGCCCGAGCAGTTGTTGAAGATGGCTGCAGAGCTTCTCGGACAGTTGTCACCAGAGCAGATTGCAAAATTTGCACCCAAGGCAATTGCTGCGATGAAAGCGACACAACTTGCCGAGATCGAGCCAGAGGCCTTCGGCGAATTGAGCGGCAAGCAGTTGTCGCAGCTGGGGCCGAAGCAGGCTTCTGGCGTCACCGCTGAACAACTCAGTCAGCTTGACGAATCGCAGGAGAAGGCGTTGAAGAAGTCTTTCGTCGCCAAATTGACGGCCGAAGAGAAGGCAGCTCTCGCCGACTAACGCAATCCACGTAAAGTCAGGGACATGAAGAAATTCGTGTCGCTGACTTTTGTGTTTCTGCCCCTAGTTGCGACAATTGGTTGTTCGTCGTCAGACGAAGCAGCACCAGACAGGGCAATGTCGGATACGACAATGGTCGCTCAGTCAACGGATACCACTGCGACAGCAGCAGATGCGATGTTGCCAGTAGAGAACGTTGTCATCGACGTACGAACTCCTGCAGAGTTTGCTGAAGGCCACCTTGATGGCGCAGTGAACTTGGACCTTGAAGGGGGAGTGTTCGAAAAGCAGTTCATGTCCCTCAGCAAGGACGGCACCTATTCCATCTATTGCCGCTCGGGGCGTCGCTCGGCGGTCGCTGTGCAAATGATGAAGGACGAGGGATACACCTACGTCATCGATCTTGGAGGCTTGGAAGAAGCACAAGAAGCAACCGGACTTGAGATCGTCAAGTGAACGCTCCAGACAGTCCGAAGGTGGAAGGCCTTGAACCAGTATTTCGCCACCTAGACGATGCCGACATGGGTTGGCGAGCTGTCAAGGCACAGCAGAATGCTGACGGAACCGTCTCACACGTCTGGGAGAAATGGTTCGCCTTCAGCCCCAATCCGCAGTACTTGTCGCTGTATGCGAAGTATGACCCCGGCATGATCGTGCGTCGCCACGGACACTTCAGTCCGCACATTGTGTTTGTGCTTGAAGGTGACGTGTGGTTTGGCGACAGACATTGCCCAGCGGGAACACACATCGAGTTGCCATTTGGTGCAGCGTTTGGGCCGGTGCGGGCTGGCGAGAATGGCGCGCTCATGTTCGAGGTGATGTTGGGTGACCCGCGTAGTTGGGGTGACCAACCAGAGCTATTCGAAGCGACATTGGCGGCACATGGTGCCAAGGCATTGCCAGATCCGCCGCTTGAGTTTCCGGCGTGGTTGTCTGACCTACGTGCTCACTGGGCGGGCACGACGACGACGGGTACCGAGCTGTGATGCACCACGTAGTCGGCGACTGAGCCAAGCATTCTCGATGGTGGTGACATAACCGTGTCGACAGCTCCTAGAACATCGTGTTTTTGACTTTGACGAGCGGCAATCGAAAGGTGTCACTTGGTCTGGCGACTTGGCTGATTTCTACACGAGTTCGCGAGAGAGTACACCGAGAGTTGGGCTACCTGAATAGCAAGCAACTCATTAACGTGCTCGCCGTTTGTACAACTATTGACTTACGAATGGTGATGACTCGCCGGGCTGTTCTTGAATGAAGTGCTTGTGAGACAGTGAATCGCTATCGACTGCGCAGTACTTCTAGCGCTTGGTCAGCATGCGCATTCATGCGTAATTCGCTGCTGATTCGAGCAAGAATGCGACGATCGGTGTCGATCACAAAGGTCACGCGTTTAGTTGGCAGGAAGCTGATGTTCCGTGCCACCGCAAAAATAGAGGCGACTTTCTGGTCTGGGTCACTGAGAAGGGGGTAGTC
>JBJTGC010000191.1:0-11321 GCA_046093725.1 Actinomycetota bacterium | reverse complement strand
CCGCGTGGCGGGTAGTAGTTGATGCTGACCTTGTGGAAGATGTCGCCGTACAACTCTTTGTTGCGTGACGGCTCGAGAATTGTGTCAAGCACGCCGAGCTTCGACTCTTCCTTGGTCTTGAAGTTCTCTGGCGCGTCAAGCACTTCGCCGTCACGGTTGCCGAGAATGTTGGTGCTGTACCAACCAGACAAACCAAGCATGCGTGCTTTCAACATCGGCGCAAGAACGGTCTTCATGAGTGTCTGACCCGTCTTGAAGTCTTTACCGCTGATGGCAACGTTCCTGTCCGTGGCGAGCTGACGAAGTGCGGGCGCGTCGACGGCCAAGTTCGGTGCACCGTTGGCGAACGGCACACCTTCGAGAATTGCTGCATACGCGTACAACATGGCAGGCGAGATGGTGTCGTAATTCGCGTCAATCGCTTTTTCAAGCGACTCGATGTCGAGATGCGCCTTACCTGGTTCAATGAAGATTTCCGTGCTCGCGCACCAGATCATGACGACACGGTCGACTTTGTTCTCGTCGCGGAACTTGTTGATGTCGGCGCGAATTCCTTCGAGCATCGCGCGCTTGCCAGAGGCGACCATCACGTGCTCACCGTCGAGATTGCGCGCGTACTTGCGTTCGAATGCGGCCTTCATGGGGCGCACATCTCGTAACACCTCTGAGATCGACTCGATGTGCTTGCCCTGCTCGAGCACGCCAGCGCGCGATGCAGCGACATAGGCGTCGTCGGGGAACACGTCCCATGTGCCCCACACGATGTCCTCGAGTCCGGCGAGCGGTACGAAGTCACGAATGAGCGGGCTGCGATCCTCGGTGCGCTTGCCGAGGCGAATGGTGCCCATCTGGGCGAGCGAGCCAATGGGAAGAGCCATGCCCCGCTTGGCCAGCTCGACGCCAGCAATGAGGGTGGTGGACACGGCGCCGAGGCCGACGACCAGGACGCCGAGTTTGCCGTCGGCGGGGGCGATGTTGCGCGGGGAAGTCACGTGAGCAGGCTAGGCGCAAATTGGGGGTTGCGAAGCGATTCCGACTGGTGGCAGACTTCATGGCGATGACCGCCCAGGCTTCACTCTCAGCACTCGTAGTAGTAATCGTGTAGCGCGCCGGCCTTTGCCGTGCGCGCTCAAAACCTCCCAGTCGGGAGGTTTTTTCATTTATTGCCCACGAATCACCCCGAATCCACCCCAGACTTCACAGCCCACCCGAGGAGACACAACATGTCAGGAAAAGAGACACTCACCGGAGCACAAGCCCTGATCCGCGCTCTTGAAAAAGAGAGCGTCGAGGTCATGTTCGGCTTGCCCGGAGGTTGCATCCTGCCGGCCTACGACCCGTTGCTCACATCGAGCATTCGCCACATTCTCGTGCGCCACGAACAAGGTGCCGGTCACATGGCCGAGGGTTATGCACATGTCACCGGTCGCCCTGGCGTTGCCATGGTCACCAGTGGGCCAGCTGCAACGAACATGGTCACTCCGTTGTGCGATGCATACATGGACTCAGTGCCGATGGTGTGCATCACCGGTCAGGTGTCGACCACAGCGATTGGCACAGACGCATTCCAAGAGTGCGACACGGTCGGAATCACGCGCAGCGTCACCAAGCACAACGAGTTGGTCATGCGCGCCGAAGACATTCCGATGGCCATTCGTCAGGCATTTCACATCGCCACCACTGGTCGTCCTGGCCCAGTGCTCGTCGATCTTCCAAAAGACGTTTTGCAAAACACCATGACCTGGCATTGGCCAAGTGATGATGAGGTGTCTGACTCGATGCCCGGTTACAAGCCGAACACAAAGGGTCATCCGCGCATGATCAAGGAAGCCGCAAAGCTCATCTTGCAATCAGAGCGTCCACTTTTGTATCTCGGCGGTGGAGTGTTGAAGGCGCGTGCCGCTGAAGTTGTGCGCGAGCTTGCTGAGCTCACTCAAATTCCAGTCGTCACCACGCTCATGGCACGTGGCGCATTCCCCGACGATCATCCGTTGTGTCTCGGCATGCCTGGCATGCACGGCAATGCAACTGCGGTCACCGCGATGCAAAAGAGCGACTTGCTCATCGCATTGGGTGCACGTTTCGATGACCGTGTCACCGGCAAGGTCGCAGCATTCGCGCCAGAAGCAAAGATCATTCACGTCGACATCGACCCAGCCGAACAAGGCAAGGTGCGTCGTCCTGATGTTCCGATTGTTGGTGACTGCCGTTTGGTTGTCATTGAAATTCTGAAGGCCATCCGCGAGTTGCTCGATGGAGGCGACAAGCAAGCCGACATCTCGACGTGGCGTAGCCGCGTGAGTGGCTGGCAAGAACAATTCCCCTTGCACTACGAGAAGATGGAACTTGGCGGTGCATTGAAGCCACAGTTCTGCCTCGAGAAGATTCGCGACGGCGCACCAGAAGGAACCATCGTGTGTAGCGGTGTTGGTCAGCACCAAATGTGGACCAGCCAGTACTGGAACTTCACCGAGCCATACACCTGGGTGAACTCAGGCGGACTCGGCACGATGGGCTTCTCTGTTCCTGCAGCAATTGGCGCCAAGGTCGGACGCCCCGATCGCACGGTGTGGGCAATCGATGGAGACGGTTGTTTCCAGATGACAGCTCAAGAGTTGATCACCGCATCAACTGAGAACATTCCGGTGAAAATCGGCATCTTGAACAACTCATACCTCGGCATGGTGCGTCAGTGGCAGGAAATGTTCTATGGCGAGCGTTACAGCGAAGTGAATCTTGGTGGTGGCATTCCTGACTACGTGAAGTGGGCAGAAGCCATGGGTTGTGTCGGCATTCGTGTCGAAGCACCAGAAGAGGTGGAATCTGCAATCGACAAAGCGAACAGCATCAACGATCGCCCAGTTGTGGTCGAGTTCCGCGTTGACGAGATGGAAAAAGTGTTCCCGATGGTTCCTGCTGGTGCCAGCAACGACGACGTCATCTTGCACCCAGCTCAGAACGACAAGAGGGAGTACCTCCGATGAACGCAATGAACTTCAACAACCCATTTGGTGAGTCGACCAATCACCACATCTTGTCGGTTCTCGTGCAGAACCGCCCTGGTGTGTTGGCGCGCGTCGCGAGTCTGTTCGCCCGTCGTGGCTACAACATCTTCTCGCTTGCGGTGGCACCAACTGAGAACGACGAGTTCAGCCGCATCACCATCGTGGTTGATGTCGAATCTGCTCCGCTCGAGCAGATTGTGAAGCAGCTGTTCAAACTGATTGATGTCGTGCGCATCACCGAGCTTGATCCGCGTCGCAGTGTCGAACGCGAACTCATGATGGCCACGGTGCGCGCCGAGTCCGACGTTCGCGGGCAAGTTGTCGAACTAACAAACATCTTCGAGGGCAAGATCCTCGCGGTGGGCGTCGATGCCGTCACGGTGTCACTTGATGGCTCACCAGACAAACTCGACGATTTCGAAGAGCTGCTTCGCGGCTACGGAATTGTGGAAATCCAACGCACCGGTAGGGTCGCGTTGCCCAAATTGGATCGCGAAGCACGAATTCGTGCCGTGAAAGGAAAGGCAAGCTGATGGCAGCAAAGATGTATTACGAGAAGGACACCGATCCCTCCATCATTCGTGGTCGCAAAGTGGCGATCATCGGTTACGGGTCGCAGGGCCATGCCCATGCGCTGAACCTGAAGGACAGCGGAGTGCAGGTCGTCGTCGGCTTGCGTGAGGGTTCGTCTTCGGCTGCGAAGGCGCAGGCCGCAGGTCTCACCGTGAAGTCCATCGCTGATGCAGCCAAGTGGGCCGACGTTGTCATGCTCACCATGCCCGATACCGAGCAGAAGGCCACCTACACCACACACATCAAGCGCTACATGAAGCCAGGTAAGGCACTTGCCTTCGCGCACGGTTTCAACATTCGCTTCAATCGCATCAAGCCCCCGAAGGGCGTTGATGTCATCATGATCGCGCCGAAGGGCCCAGGTCACTTGGTGCGTCGTACGTACACAGAAGGTGGCGGTGTGCCGTGTCTGATTGCCGTCGCACAAGACGCAACTGGCAAGGCGAAGGATGTCGCGCTGTCGTACGCAGAGGCAATCGGTGGTGCACGGGCGGGTGTCATCGAAACAACATTTGCGGAAGAGACCGAGACCGACCTGTTCGGTGAGCAGGTCGTGCTGTGCGGTGGACTCACGTCGCTCGTGCAAGCCGGTTTTGAGACGCTCGTCGAAGCTGGTTACCAGCCAGAGATGGCGTACTTCGAGTGCTTGCACGAAGTGAAGCTCATCGTCGACCTCATGTACGAAGAAGGCATCGCCGGAATGCGTTACAGCATTTCCGACACCGCTGAATACGGCGACGTCACACGCGGACAGAGCATCGTCACACCTGCCACGAAGAAGCAGATGCAAAAGATTCTGAAGGAAATCCAGAGCGGCAAGTTCGCACGCGAATGGATCAAAGAGAGCGAGAGCGGTCGCACCAACTTCAACGCATTGCGTGATGCAAGTGCCAAGCATCAAATCGAAGAAGTGGGCAAGCGCTTGCGCTCGATGATGCCGTGGATTTCTGCCGGAAAGCAGAAGGTCAGCGAAGCGTCAGGCGGCTGATTCCTCCCTTGTCGACGAACAACGTCGTCGACACTCAACCGAACAAAGACAAGTGCCCCACACCTATTGGTGCGGGGCACTTGCCTGCTTGGGAGATGTTGTGTGCTGATCAGCAGGTGCCGAGTCGGCGGCAGATCTCGTTGTACGTGGGTACCGATGTCTGAGTGGGAAGTGATGGGTTGGTGACTCCGCTGAAGGTGCCACCGTTCAACTGCCACGACTTGTACACATCGAGGATGTTCACGTTGGTGGACTTCGCCATGTCAAGCAGCCACTGAGGCATCGTTGATGTGGTGCCACTTCCCGACGCTGGCTGCTGAGCAACTGTGTCGGTGGTTGCAGCTGGCTGCGATTGCTGTGCTGGTTGCGATGCCTCTGGTGTTGTCGCAGCGCCTGCTTGCTCGTTCACCACGGCCGCTGGTTGCTGTGCTGGTTCTGCGGAAGCTGGGGCGGCGATTTGAGCATCTGCCGGCGCTGACTCGACCGGCTTGTTTGCTTGCACCGGCGAATCGTCTTTCACGGTGACCTTTGCGTCAACTTTTGGTTCGCTCACGACAGCGGCGTCACTCATCACATCTTTGATGGCACTGGTGATCGGTGAGTTTTCATCAATGATGTCGCTGAGGAACGACTGGAGTGTTCCTTGGTCAATGACTCCGTTATCGAGCATTGCTTCGAATTCGGCGACCTGTTCTACGGCGGTGGAGTCGTTCTTGTCGGCTCCGTTTGCCGCCACTCCCAAGTCTAGCGCTACGGCGACTGCCAGGGCTCCTGCACCGGTGAGGATCTTCTTGCGGGTTGATGTGTTCATGGTGTTCTCCTTCTCTGGTGCGAGGCCACTGTGGCCCTGCACCAATGAGGAGTCGCCGGCCCCCTGTGTGCGGACACTTTTTTCGGACAATTCCAGAGAAATTCCTGAACCCCTCTATTTTCAGGGCTTTCCTGGGGCGGTCTAGGTTCTGACCATGTCCGTGGAACCCCGTTTCGTGCCATATCCGAAGCCGCCATCTGGCGCGCCGAACATTTTGGTGGTCGTGCTCGATGACGTGGGCTTCGGCCAGCTCGGCTGTTTCGGTTCGCCGATCAACACTCCACACATTGATCGTCTGGCGGCAGAGGGTCTGCGATACAACCGCTTTCACGTGACGTCGATTTGTTCGTCAACACGCGCCGCACTCATGACCGGCCGTAATCATCACGCAGTCGGTGTTGGTGCAACGCAAGAGACATCGTTTGCATTACCCGGATATAACGGACGCATTCCGAAGTCTGCAGCGGCGTTGCCACGGTTGTTGCGCGACAACGGTTACAACACATTTGCAGTTGGTAAATGGCACCTCACCCCACAAGCGGAGTATTCGTCGTCGGGACCGTTTGAGCGCTGGCCACTCGGTCTGGGGTACGAGCGCTTTTACGGGTTCCTCGGTGCGGAGACAAATCAGTGGTCGCCTGAGCTTGTGCGGGACAACACGCCCATCGACATTCCGCAGCGTGATGGTTATCACCTCACCGAAGATCTTGCTGATCAAGCCATCAACATGATTCGAAATCAGCGACAGGCTTCACCTGACAAACCATTTCTGTGTTGGTTTGCAACTGGTGCAGCACACGCACCACACCATGTGGCGCGCGAATGGTTCGCACCGTACGCGGGTGCATTCGATGGTGGATGGGAACAGATGCGCGACGGCATCTACTCCCGACAATTGGAGATGGGCATCATTCCGAAAGGAACTATCAACACGCCGCGCCCAGAGTGGGTGCAGCAGTGGTCGAGCTTGTCCGATGGCGAACGTCAATTGTTCTGCCGTTACATGGAAGTGTTCGCCGGATTCGTAACGCACACCGACGCCCAGATTGGTCGAATTCTGTCGTATCTCGACCAGCACGATCTTGCAGACAACACCATCGTCATGGTCATGTCCGACAATGGAACGAGCAGTGAAGGTGGAGTGCATGGCACTCTGAATGAGTCTGCATCGTGGTTGGGTGAGCATGCGACCATCGAGGAAGCTCTTGCGCACATCGACGAGATCGGCGGGCCAAACCACACGAACCACTATCCGTGGGGTTGGGCGTGGGCAGGCAACGCGCCGTTCCAGTTGTGGAAGCGTTATTCCTGGTTGGGTGGCGTTCGCGCGCCGCTTGTGGTTCGCTGGCCAAGCGGTATTCCTGACAAGGGGTCGGTACGCAATCAGTTCATGCATGCTGTTGACCTGACACCGACGCTGATGTCCGCGTGTGGTTTGTCCATGCCCGATGTGGTTGATGGTGTGAAGCAACAGCGCGTTGACGGTGTTGACGCATCTGCAACATTCACCAAAGCCGATGCACCCGAGCACCGATCCACGCAGTACTTCGAAATGCACGGATCGCGTTCGATCTACAGCAATGGATGGAAAGCGACCACGAATTTCGTTTCACCGTTGTTTAACGAGCGTGCATTCATCACCGGAAGCCACAACTATGACGACGACACGTGGCAACTGTTCAACATCGACGACGATTTCTCCGAGTCCACCGATCTGTCGGCGCAACACCCCGACAAGGTGCGAGAGCTTGAATCGCTGTGGGTTGATGTGGCGACGCAGAACAACGTGTTTCCACTGTTCGACCCGTCGGCGAATTACCCAATGCATCCAGGTGAGTATCCGCTTCCTCGCTCAATGACATATGAGCCATCTGATGTTCCGGTGGCCGCAGGGCGAGTGCCGATGATGCTCGGTGGTTTCTCAATGACTGCCCGTATCCATTGTGCAACGTCATCCGAGAGCGGCGTCTTGGCTGCGTTCGGTGATCATCAAGGTGGGTGGGCACTGCGCGTGGTGGGCGGTGAAGTTCGGTTCGATGCTGTGCACGGAAAGCAACGCACAACGTTGCGGGGTGGATCACTAGGTAGTGGTGCTCATGACGTGAACGTGTCGATGGTCCGAGGTGGCGCGTTAACCCTGTGGGTTGACGGTGACGAAAAAGCGAGTGGCACGTTCACCGCTATGTTCTTTTTTCCAGGTGTCACAACTGCTGCCGGTGGCATGTGGGTGGGACGTCACGATGGACTCGCCGTATGCGACGACTATGTATCGCCAGCTCGATTCACTGGAGAACTTTTCTCACTCCATGTCACTTCGGGGGGTGCCGACCGGCCAACTCTCGCCGTGACGATGAAAGTCGCTGAGGGCTCGGATTAAGAGGGGTCCACATCGCAGCCCTTGACTGTCGTTGGTCATACGACGAGTCGTCTGGAACTACAGTTCTTCCCACGCGGCGTGATGCCGTCGTAACGGGGAGGGAAAGTCGTGGCGCTCATACAGTGCACCAATCTCAAGAAGGTTTACACCGTCGGTGGCGAAGAAGTTCGTGCGCTCGACGGAGTGTCGTTGGCAGTCGAAGCCGGTGACTTCATCGCGATTTGTGGACCTTCGGGTTCCGGTAAGTCGACATTGGCCAATGTCATTGGCGGTCTCGATCAGCCTGACTCGGGTTCAGTTGTCGTGGAAGGCATGGACTTGGCAGAAGCGAAGGACAAGCAACTGTCCGAGTACCGAAACAAACACATCGGGTTTGTGTTCCAGTCGTTCAATCTTCAGGCTCATGAGTCAGCGCTCGAAAATGTGATCTCACCGTTGGTGTTGGGTGGCGTCGGCAAGAAGAAGGAACGAGTGGAAAAGGGCATGGCGGCCCTTGCTCGTGTAGGTCTCACTGATCGTGCGAAGCACAAGCCAACAGAGTTGTCCGGTGGTCAACGGCAGCGTGTTGCCATTGCGCGTGCACTTGTCAATGAACCCTCTCTCATCATCGCTGATGAACCGACTGGCAACCTTGATTCTTCACGTGGTGCCGACGTCATGAAAGAGCTCGAACGACTGAATGGTGAGGGCATCACGTTGCTCGTCATCACGCACGACCCCACGGTCGCTGCGCGAGCCAAGCGGGTGATCGAGATCAAAGACGGAAAGATCACCGAGACGGCAGGTGCACGATGAAATTCAAGGATCAATTCCGCACTGGCTGGCGCAATCTCAGCCGCCAGAAACTTCGTACATCGCTGACAATTTTCGCCATTGTCATCGGTGCCGTTTCGGTCACTGTGATGTTGTCACTCGTCACGAGTGCCAAGGGCTTCCTCATGTCGTCGTTTGAAAAAACCGGCGAGGATCGCCGCGTCATCGTGACGCCGGTGACGGGCCTCAGCTACGGGGAAGCTCGCTGGCAGACCTGGAGCGATGGCAGCGGTAAGAAAATCGACGACGCCGCAATTACCGCTCTTGCAGCTGTTCCTGGTGTCACATCAGCAACACCCATCGTTGGCGCTCAGTATTACGACTCCGCAAAGTCGGCTAACGCTGAAGTATCTGTGTCGAATTCGTTCATGCTCGGCTACCTCGCGAACGGTTCTGTCACTCGTGATGTCACACATGGGCGCGCCCTCGAAGCCGCAGACGACAACGGCGGAGTGCTCATCTCGCGCAGTCTTGCCGAGGGTCTCGGCTTCAAGGACAACCTTGAAGGTGCACTTGGCCAGAAGATCACTCTGAAGCCTCGTAAGGATTTTTCGGAAGTGATGAAAGACGTCGAAGTGACAGTCGTTGGCGTCATGTTTGCCGATGGGGACGCCATCGACATGACACTGAAGTTTGCACTCGACACAGCGCCAGTATTCGAGCGCTGCGAGGGCGGAGGACCAAACTCGCAGCCAACATGCACCAAGGAATCAGATGTGCTGCGAAATGGCTACCCATCTGCGTACGTCAACATCGAAAATAAAGACAATGCTGACGCCATCGTCGATGAGGTGAAGAAGTTGGGTTACGGCGCTGCTGCTGGTCAAGAAGAGATCAACGCCCAGTCCCAGGCATTCACCATCCTTGGGGCAGTGCTCGGCGGCATCGGCGGTATCGCCTTGCTTGTTGCTGCAATTGGCGTCATCAACACCATGGTCATGGCCACTCTCGAGCGCACGAGGGAAATCGGAATCATGCGCGCAACTGGTGCGACAAAGCGCACAGTGCGCAGTCTGTTCACCGTAGAGGCCGGTGTACTTGGTTTCATGGGCGGGGTATTCGGCATTCTTTTGTCGTTCGGCGTCGCGATTTTGTTGAACGGAGTGTTGAACCAGCAGCTCGAGGACGGCGGCATTTCTGAGCGGAACATTGTGAGCATTCCGCCACAGATCGCGATTGTCGTCATCTTGGTGACCACTCTCATTGGCATGATCGCAGGGCGGTTGCCTGCACGGCGGGCGGCCAATCTCGACCCCGTCGAGGCCCTTCGCTACGAATAAACCGGGGAGCGTTCACCCTCCATTCACCTTCCCGAAGGGTGACGTTCAGGCGTCACTGCGAGGATTTTGAGGTGGTTGAGCCCTCCCCAGCGCAGGTCAAGGCGATCACAGTTGTCCGCTCAACTGGCGACAAAGTTTTTCGCGGAATCATGACCGCAGGTGGCCTCACCTCTTTGGTGGTGTTGTCACTCATCGCCGGATTTTTGTTGTATCGCGGTTTCGAGATCTTCAGTGATTTCGGGTTTTCATTCTTGACAACGTCAGAGTGGAACTCTGGTATCGATGACATCGGAACCGATGCGCGCATGGGTGTGGCAGCAATGCTCGTTGGCTCGATTGTCATTGCTGTCATCGCGATTGTCATTGCAGTGCCGTTCGCCATGGGCGTAGCGTTATTTCTCGAGTACTACGCACCTAAAAAGCTTCGTAACGTGCTCACAGCGATTCTCGATCTGATCGCGGCAGTTCCATCGGTCATCTATGGAATTTGGGGCTATGTGGTGCTCATGCCTCTCGTTGTTCAGTGGTCCAGGACCTTGAATGATTATCTCGGCTGGTTTCCACTCTTCTCGGTACCAGCCCCGATCTTTGAGCGCTCACCCTTTGTCGCCGGCATTTTGTTGTCAATCATGATTTTGCCCATCACCACCTCTGTCACTCGTGAGGTGTACTCCCGAGCACCAAAAGACCAGATCGATGCTGCGTATGCATTGGGCGGAAGTCGCTGGGGCGGCATTCGCACTGTGGTGTTGCCTTTCGGACGAAGCGGTCTTGTTGGTGGCGCAATGCTTGGCTTGGGTCGTGCACTTGGCGAGACCATTGCGGTATTTCTCGTTCTCAATCTTGTCTTCAAAGTCAACTTCAACATCCTGTCCTCGGCTGGTGGAAACGTTGCTTCACTCATTGCGACGCGATTTGGGGAAGCCAGTCGTTATGAATTGAAGGGCCTCATGGCAGCAGGTCTGGTGTTGTTCATTCTCACGCTCATCGTAAATGCCATCGCAACTGCAATTGTGAACCGAAGCGCAAAGGCAGTTGCATGAGCTTGGCGCAAGAATCCACGTCAGTTGTGCAGCCACGACGCCCATGGCGCCATCCGGCACAAAATGCATTGACAGTGACCGTCATTTTCACGCTGTCTGCTCTCGGCGGGGCAGCTGTTACCGCTCTCACAGGTCTTGCAGGAAATCTCGGCTGGTTCGTCAGTTTTATTGCTTGCGCGATCATTGTCTCGTGGATCGCAGGTCGTTTTCGAAGCAAAGTAGCTGCAGCAGATTTGGTGGCAACAGTTGTCATTGGTGCGGCTGCTGCAGCAGTGGTCATTCCCTGGACATCGCTCATTTACACGGTTATCTCAAAAGGCTCGAAGGTCATCTATTCGGGTTGGTTCACGACCGATATGTCGGTCACAGCGGCAGACGATGTGTTCACGGTCGGCGGTGTCTCGCATGCCATCGTCGGAACACTCATCATC
>JBJTGC010000190.1:0-3745 GCA_046093725.1 Actinomycetota bacterium | reverse complement strand
CTCTGCAGTTGTGATGGAGGAGTGGCGACACGATGTGCCGGCGATTCTCATGAGTTGGTATAGCGGCATGGAGGGTGGACACGCGTTGGCAGACGTGTTACTCGGAGTGGTGAACCCTTCCGGTCGCTTTCCCTTTGTCGTGCCGAATACAGTAGACCATCTGCCGTTTTTCGATGCGACCGCGCGTGAGATCACATACGACTATTGGCACGGACAATGGAAGCTCGACCGAGATGGCAATGCAGCAGCATTCCCCTTCGGCTTCGGCTTGTCATACACCACATATTCCGTGCATGACGCGCGGGTGCAACATGAGGGCGACAACATCTCGATTCGTGCACAGGTGTCAAACACCGGACGCGCCGCAGGGGCAGTAGTGGTTCAGGTGTACGCATCGTTGCCTGGTGGAGTTGTAGAGCGAGCACAACGCAAGTTGGTGGGTTTCGCTCGCTGTGTCGTCGCTGCTGGCGACACAACCACTATCGACATTGACGTACCAGTGCGAACACTCGCTGTGCGAGATGTAAAGACGCATGACTGGTGGTTGGAGCCGGGCGAGTGGGTGTTCGACATCGCTCAGTACAGCGGAGACCCAACTGGTGTTGAAGCCAGAGCGACGCTGACGGAAGAGCGATTTAACCGATGACCTCTCGACGCGTCGACGACGTGTCGTCGACTGGAACACGTCGCCGCTCTGACATCGAAGGGCTGCGAGCTCTCGCCGTGGCGTTGGTGCTGCTGTATCACGCACATGTGCCGGGCTTTGGTGGCGGGTATGTCGGAGTCGACGTGTTCTTCGTGTTGTCAGGTTTTCTCATCACCGGACTGCTGGTGAATGAACGCGAGCAGACAGGTCGTATTTCATTCTCGTTGTTCTATTCACGGCGTGTCCGCCGCATCTTGCCGATGTCGGCTCTCGTGGTGGTTGCGACACTCGTGACCTCTTACATATGGATTGAGCCGCTGCGATTGCGCGAGTTGGGTTCTGATGCAATCGGCACAGCAACTTTTTCGTCCAATTTCTTGTTTGCGAATCGAGGGGCGGACTACTTGCAGTCGACGCTGCCGCCATCGCCACTTCAGCACTATTGGTCGCTGGCACTTGAAGAGCAGTTCTACGTGGTGTGGCCAGTGTTGGTACTGGTGGTTTGTCTTGGTGTGCGTGGCTCAGTGCGTCGTCGGGTGAGTTTGTTGTCGATTGTCGTCGCGGCGTCCTCGTTTGTTGCCTGCATGATCACCATGGAACGTGCGCAGCCCTGGGCATTCTTCGCACCTCATACTCGAGCGTTCGAGTTGGCACTGGGCGCGTTGTGCGCCACAGTGCCACTTGCACGACTGCATCGCTCACCTCTGCTTGCATCATTCACATCATGGGCGGGCATCGCCCTCATCATCGCAAGCGCCACGAACTTTTCTGAACAGACGCGTTTCCCAGGGCCGTGGGCGTTGCTTCCGGTGGTGGGAACAATGCTCGCACTGCAAGGCGGCGACTCGCATCGCTTCGCGCCAAACATGATTCTGCGCGCAGCACCGGTGCAGTGGCTCGGGTCGCGTTCGTACTCGGCGTAGCTGTGGCACTGGCCAGTGCTGATCATTGCCCCTGCAATGTTGGGTAATGAGCTGACGGTTACCCAACAGGTGATGTGCCTGGTCATTGCTCTGGGTTTCACCGAACTCGGACACGTGTTCATCGAACGGCCTGTTCATCGCAACCATTCGCTTGAAGGTCGTCGTGCGTTGTCGTTGGCGTTGGCAACGATTCTCATCAGCGGAGCAGCTGGAGCGCTTGTTCGCAACAATCCACGGACGTTTTCCGGCGGCGAAGATGTGGCTGCGCCAACGTTGGACTCAACGACAACTTCGACAACTTCGACACTTGCAACGTCGACAACTTCAGGGGTTCCCACGACCACGATCCCGGTAGCACCAACGCTTCCTCCGTATCAGGGTCCGCTGCAGGCGATAGTTGATGCCACGAAGATCAATGTGTTGCCAGCCAACCTCACGCCAAGCCTTGGTGACGCACTCTTGGACTTTGCGACTGTGTACCAAGACGACTGTCATACATCGTTCTCATCGGTGCAGCAGAAGAACTGCATCTTTGGCGACCCGAACGGCACCATTTCAGTGGGTCTCTATGGCGACTCACACGCTGCACAGTGGTTTCCAGGGCTTGAGAAAGTAGCCATCAAGAGGAAATGGAAACTCATCACGTACACCAAGCGCGGCTGTCCTCCAGCAGACATCGAAGTGTGGAGCAAGGTGCTTGGTCGCCACTACACCGAATGTGATGCGTGGCGTGAGAACGTGTACAAGAAGATGGTCGACGACAAGGTCAAAGTTGTGCTTGTGGCGCAGTTTGATCGGCTGTTGTCGAAAGAGACAAAAATCCCCATCTGGCAGCGTGATTGGCGCATTGGGCTGCAGGGGACAATCGACATTCTGAAGGGTCTTGGTATCACGCCGATTCTTTTCGCCGACACGCCGTTTCCTGCACGAGATGTACCGACATGTCTGTCGGCAAGTCCGAAAGATATCGACGTGTGCAACCCCATTCCGAGTGCGGCACTGCGGGCCGACATAGCTGAAGTGAGGGAGGACCTTTCTGCGAAGAATTCGGTGCCGCTGCTTCGAACCAAGGATTGGTTCTGCACTGCCAACATCTGTCCTGTTGTCGTCGGCAACATTCTCGTTTACCGTGATGACAACCACATCACCAGCGCCTACGCCAAGTTCTTGGGGCCGGTACTTGATGCGGCATTAGAACCGGTAGTGAGTTGGTATTCAAAATGACAACACAAAAGACACTTCAACAGCTTCTGGATGAACACATCGCCGCAGGCCATCTCACGCACGAACAGGCCGACGACATCTCAGATGCTCCGCGTTGGTCATTCAGTATGCAAGAAGCCCTGTACTACCTGGCTGGAGTGATCATCGCCGTCGGTGTTGTGCGGCTGTTCGTAGCGGTGCTTGAAGATGCTTCGGAAATCTCGATTTCCAGTTTTCTCTATGTTGTGGCCGTTGCGTTTGCAGGAGTCGCATGGTGGGCAGAGAAAGGTGCGGAAATCCGTCGTCGCTTTGGTGAAGTGTGCGAGTTGGCGTCTGAGTTATCGACAGCTTTTGCCACTGGCGTTCTCGTCACCTATCTGTGGACGGAAAGCGAGTGGACCGGCATTGCAATCGGCTCGGTCTTTTTCGTCTTCGGTTTCTGGCGAGCACGTCACACCGATTTCGCCGGATCACTCACCATCATCCCGTCGGCACTCGTGGTGGCCGGAATGGTGGGCGGATTGCTCGACTTACGCAACCCCAACGATGCACTTCCGATGATGGCAGGAGCAATCGTCCTCATCCTCGTGTCGTTCACTGGCGTCCACTTTTCGCTTGCACCTCGCGTTGCGGGTTCTGCATTCCTCATCGGTTCAACCCTGGGGTGGGTCGGTATGCACGAAGGTGGTTGGGCAGCGGCAATCGCAATCATCGGTGCAGCTGCCATGTTCTGGTATGGCGCACGAATGCTGTTGCTCGACATGTTGGTGAGTGCTGGCATCATCATCACCGCATCAGTAGCGATCGTGTCGTTCAACACCTTTGAGAACCAGGTGCTTCAAGGGGTGGTGGTCATCGTCGTCGGTGTGGCGATGCTGGCGGTCACTCTTCCGTACGCCCGCAAGAGAAAAGCTCTCTAAGCATCTCTCGCCGCGCGCCGTCGTACGATGGCGACGATGGACCAGCTACGAAT
>JBJTGC010000189.1:0-18499 GCA_046093725.1 Actinomycetota bacterium | reverse complement strand
GATCATCGGTCATCGTGTGAATCTCGGCGCTACCGCCAAGGCCGGCGTTATTTACGAGAACATCAATGCCGCCTAGTTCATTCGCGGCATCGCGCACCAGTCGTTGCACATCGTCTTCGTTGGTGACATCACATGGAATACCGACGACACCGAGCTCCTCAGCAGTTTCAGCCAAACGGCGCTCATGCTTGTCAGAGATGACCACGCGGGCACCTTCTTCTTTGCAACGTCGAGCTGTTGCTGCTCCGATGCCTGTTCCGGCAGCGGCAGTGATGAGAACGCCCTTGTCTTTCAGTAGACCGTGCCCTTGCACGTAGTTCGGTACAGCTGTCATTGGATCCTCCCGATTATGACGAAATTGTCGAAGATATTTGGTGTGAACGACGAAGTTCTACAGCACTGGTTCTTTGGGCAGGCCGAGTACTCGCTCACCGAGAATGTTGCGCTGCACTTGGTTCGAGCCACCGTAAATGGTGTCGCTGCGGGTGTAGAGGAACAGTTTCTGTTCGAGCGTCATCTCTTCACCCTCGAACACCAGTGCATCTGTGCCGATGACATCGACTGCGAGCTCGCCCAATGCGCGGTGCCATGAAGACCAGAACAACTTCGAGATGCTTGCTTCGGGTCCGGGAACTCCACCAGACATCGACCGCAAAGCGTTCCACTTCATCAGTTGTAGACCTGTCCAAGAATCGGCCAGGCGCTGGCGCATGACGGCGTCCTTGGCAGCGCCATTTTTCCGAGCGATTTCGGTGATAGTCGCAAGTTCGCGTTCAAATCCGACCTGTTGTGCGAGTGTGCTGATGCCGCGTTCCAAAGCGAGTAGTCCCATGGCGACGGCCCAGCCGTTGCCTGGCTCGCCAACGATGAGGTCTTTGGAGGTGCGTGCATCAGTGAAGAACGTCTCGTTGAATTCACCGCCACCTGTGATCTGGATAATCGGGCGTACTTCCACGCCCGGTTGATCCATCGGTACCAACAAGAAGGTGAGACCCTTGTGGCGTTGCGAGCCTTCTTCTGTGCGAGCGACGACAAAACACCAGTGACTCACATGAGCAAGTGATGTCCAGACTTTCTGACCATTGATGACCCACTCGTCACCATCGAGTCGGGCCTTGGTCTGCACGTTCGCCAAGTCGCTGCCGGCGTTCGGTTCGCTGTAGCCCTGGCACCAGCGCTCGTCACCAGAGAGGATTCCAGGCAGGAATCGCTTGCACTGTTCGGGCGTTCCGTATTCGATGAGCGTCGGACCAAGCAAGTTCTCGCCCATGTGGTTCGTGCGCGCCGGAGCTTGTGCGCGGGTGTACTCCTCGGCCCAGATGATTTGCTTGCTGACACTTGCTCCACGTCCGCCGAATTCTTCCGGCCATCCGAGACCAATCCAGCCTGCAGCGCCGAGGACCTTTTCCCATGTGACACGAATGTCAAAACCGAATTCTTCATCCCCAGGTCCGCCGCGACCTTTCAGTTCGGCGAATTCGCCGACGACATTGTCCGCCAACCACTTTTTGGCGACCTGACGAAACTCTTCGTCGTCATCGGGAATGATCACGAAGTCGGACATGTCAGGAGTTCGGCTTGGCGCCTGCAGCTGCAGCGGCACGCTGCGCCTCGATTGTTGCCATGAACGGCAGTTCCTCGACGCCAACCGTGCTTTCCAGGTGCTCAGCAATTTCTTCTGGACTCCAACGACCGTTGGTGTACATCGAACGAACTTCTTTTGGTTGGGCCCACACAGCGATCTTGTTGCCGACAACCGTGTACACCTGGCCGGTGACGTTCTTCGATTGGTCGGATAGCAAGTACACGGCCATCGGGGAGACATCTTCGGCATCGCCAATTTCTTTTAGCGATGACGGAACGTTTGCCGACATACGAGTGCGCGCGACTGGGGCAATCACGTTGCTGCGCACCCCGTAGCGAGCGAGCGAGAGGGCAGCGGCGTAGTTGAACGACACGATGCCGCCCTTGGCTGCCGCGTAGTTCGGTTGCGACACTGACCCCAGTGCCCACACACCAGATGTGAAGGCGACCAGGCTGCCTCCACCTTCTTGCTTTCGCATGATGGCGGATGCCTGCCGATACATGGTGAAAGTTCCGCGAAGGTGCACACGGATGACGTCGTCCCACTCGGCCTCTTCCATGTTGAAGAGCATGCGCTCACGCAAAATGCCAGCTACGCACACCACACCGTCAATCCGACCGTTGAAGGACAGTGCTGCCTTCATGACTGCTTCGGCATTTTCCATAGTCGAGATGTCGCCCGCCACCGCGACGGCGTTGCCGCCGGCTGCCTTGATTTCTGACACCACTTCTTCGGCGACGTCGCTGCTCGGCTCGGAGCCGTCCATGGACACTCCGTAGTCCGCGACCACAACAGTCGCCCCAGCCTTGGCGCAGTCGAGTGCAACGGCTCGCCCGATGCCTCGACCGGCTCCGGTGACCGCCACAACCTTGCCATCCAACATTCCAGCCACGACATTCTCCAAAGGTCAGTTGATACTCGTATTGCCCCCGCAAGACCCCAGCAAACCTATGAGGAATGGGGTTTCTGATGAGGCGTCAGAATTGAAAGTACCATACGATGCCGTTGCAGCCCCGAGCCGGTTGCTCGGGTTGCATAGTCACATGTGACACATCGTCTGGCGGTGCGTCACACAGAGCACGAGGGAGACGGCATGTATCTGGCAGAAACTCCGGATCAGCAAGCACTGCGCAAGGAACTTCGCGAATACTTCGCCGCGTTGTTGACACCTGAAGTGCGCGCCACTGTCGGTGAAGGTGGTGGCAACCCCGAGCCGTTCCGCAAGGTCATTGCAAAGATGGGCAAGGACGGACTGCTCGGGCTTGGATGGCCGAAGGAGTACGGCGGTCAAGGACGACCTGCCACTGACCAGTTCATCTTGTTCGACGAAGTTCAGCGCGCACATGCGCCATTCCCATTCGTCACAGTCAACACCGTCGGGCCAGCGATCATGGCGTACGGCAGTGAAGAGCACAAAGCGAAGTACTTGTCAGGAATTCTGAAGGGTGAAGTCAACTTCGCCATCGGTTACACCGAGCCAGAAGCAGGCACCGACTTGGCCAGCCTTCGCACGACCGCAGTGCTTGATGGTGATGAATGGGTGATCAATGGCAACAAGGTGTACACCTCGGGTGCAAACCAGGCTGACTATGTGTGGCTCGCATGTCGCACTGATCCCGATGCACCCAAGCACAAGGGCATCAGCATCATCATCGTGCCGACTAACTCGCCAGGTTTTTCGTGGACGCCGATCGTCACCGTTGGTGACGGTGTCACGACGGCTACCTATTACAACGACGTTCGTGTGCCAAAGGGCAATGTCGTCGGTGAAATCAATGGTGGTTGGAAACTCATCACCGCGCAGCTGAACCACGAGCGTGTCGGTCTTGCAGCATTGTCCGGCCTCACAGAGCGCCTGCTCGACGATGTCACCGACTGGGCGAAAGTCACGCCATCGGGTGGTCCAAACAACGAGCTGATGATCGACTTGCCATGGGTGCAGGCAGATCTTGCCCGTTGTCATGCACTGCTCGACGCAACACGTCTGATGACGTGGAAGTTGGTGAAGGCGGTCAGTGACAACACTCTCGGACCGGCAGAAGCCGCAACTGTGAAAGTGTTCGGAACTGAGAAGGCCGTTGAGTCCTATCGCATCATGCAAGGAATTCTCGGACCTACTGCGCACTTGAAGCACGGCTCGAAGGGCGCCATGTTGCACGGAGAAGTTGAGCGTGCCGCACGTGCAGCGCAAATCAACACATTCGGTGGCGGCGTCAACGAAGTTGGCCGTCAGCTCATTGCGAGTGCCGGACTTGGCTTGGTGTTGTCAGCTCGTTGATCTGACAACTACGGCTAGATGTCAGAGTCAGCGTGCTTGAAGCGCGCCGACGCTCATCGTCACCAAGTTCTCGATGAAGTCTTGACCGACCAGTTCTGGTTCCTCGCCACGAAGCCGTTGACGTGCTCGTGCACTGAGTGAAGACACAACGAGGTTCAGGAACAACTCGACACGCTCACGTCGCGTCGCGAGGTCTAACTCGCCAGCCAATTGTTCGGAAATGGAATGAAAAGCACGCAATGCCTGGGGCGGTGTCTGCGTGGCCGTGTCCCACAATCTGAACTTGTCCTGCAATTGACTGATGATGATGATGAACTCGAGTCCATCAGAGGTCTTCATCTGTCGAGCAAGTGGGTATGTGACTGCTTGAACGAGTTGGTTGAGGGTTGCTGAATCGCCGAACGAATCGAGCATCTCCTTGCGGTCGGTCTCGATCTGTTCGTTGTTGCCCTCAATGATCGCTGCTAACAAACCACCTCTGCCGCCGAAGTGGTAGTGGAGCGCAGATGCATTCTTCTGGCCGGCGTCTTCGACAATTTGTTTGAGCGGCGTCTGGTACACGCCGTTGCGCGCGAACAGACGTCGCCCTGCATCAATAAGTTGTTGTCTGGTGTCAGAAGCGTCGCGTGGCATGAATCAGAAGGCGCAACCTCAGATGCGTTGCAAGATAGTGCCGGTGCTGACGGCACCGCCACAACACATGGTGACAAGAGCGAACTCTTTGTCAGAGCGCTCAAGTTCGTGCAGAGCAGTGGTGATGAGACGTGCACCAGTTGACCCGACCGGGTGACCAAGGGCAATCGCGCCGCCGTTCACGTTCACCTTCGTGGTGAGTTCCTCTTCAGTGATTCCGTAGACCTTCGCCCATGACAACACGACTGATGCGAATGCTTCGTTGATTTCAACGATGTCGATGTCTTTCAAAGTCATGCCGGCCATCTCCAGCACTTTTTTCGTGGAATCGACCGGACCGTCGCGGTGGTAATACGGGTCACTGCCGACGAGACACTGAGCAACGATGCGAGCTCGTGGCTTCAACCCCTCGGCCGTTGCGCGAGCCTCATCCATCCACAACACCGCAGCTGCACCGTCACTGATCTGGCTGCTGTTGCCGGCCGTATGAATGCCATCGGGCAGAACGGGCTTCAAGTTGGCGAGATTGTCGAGGGTCGTCTCGCGAAGTCCGCCATCTCGTGCGACTGTCACACTCTTGCCATCTGCATCGAGTACTTCAACAGGAATGATCTCGCGTTCGAATCGGCCTTCTTCAGTTGCACGAATTGCTTTTTGCTGTGACACGAATCCGAGGTAGTCAACTTCTTGACGGGTGATGCCGCGAAGATTTGCGATGCGTTCCGCAGCACCGAACTGATCGGGCATGTCCCACGGGAAAGGTTCAGGGCGTGATGAACCATTGACCATTTCGTCACCGACGCGGGGCACGTTCGCGCCGAGCCACACCTTGCTCATGTGCTCGACACCACAAGCGATGCCACTGTCAATTGCACCTGCAGAAATGAGATTCGCAATCATGTGGTTTGCTTGCTGTGATGATCCGCATTGACAGTCGATGGTGGTTGAAGCCACTTGGTACGGCATGTTCGCGCTCAGCCAAGCCGTGCGCGTGACGTTGCTTCCTTGCTCGCCGGCCTGAGTGACGCAACCGCCGACTAACTGGCCAACGGACAACGGGTCGACGCCAGCGCGATCAAGTACGCCCTGCTGAGCCTTCGCGAGGATGTGAGCAGCATGGGTGTTCGCCAAGAATCCGTTGCGCTTGCCAATAGGGGTGCGACCCGCTTCGATGATGACCGGTGTGCCCATGGGGAATTCCTCCAATATCTGTCTGCCCGTGCAGTAATGACTGACATTACTAAGACCCGCCGAGAACTCTTCCCTGCGGAGCCCGGGCCGGGCGGGTTGCCACCCGTGATCGTCGAAGTGGGCTATGTAGGAGGGCGTACGATAAGCAGTATCGGGGTTAGCGACAGCGCCGGCCTCAAGGGGAGGGCGACCATGGGTCTGCGTAAAAATCTCATCGCGGTTGCAACTGTCGTTGCAGCCGGAGTCTCAGTGTTCGGAACACCAATCGATGCCGCAGGTGGTGTCACGGTGTCAGGCAAGTTTGCCGATGCTTCGGTGTCGAAAGTGTTGCTTGTCGCTTCGACCGGACGAACGTTTGCTGCGCGCGCTTCTGGTGGTTCTTTCTCAATTGCTGGTGTACCTGCAAGTGGTGTGAAGAACGCATCGGTGCATGCAATCGACTCATCGGGTAAATATCTCGGCCCTGTTGTCCTCAAAGTTGCGAAGGAAGTCAGCAAGAAGAAGGCAACTGGCAAGTACAAGTCGATCGTCGGACTCAAGAGTGTGTCGAAGGGCAAACTGTCGCTCGGAAGTATCAAAGGTGCAAGCACAGGTTGGTATCGCGCAGGGTCTGCAAGTGCAGCAGGTACCGCGGGTACCCGTGCAGCAGACAAATCCGGCAAGCCACGTGGTGCCGGTACCGCCGGACGAACTGTAGTTGTGAAGGGCGCGTCCGTACACAAGAACGGTGCAAGTTGGGGTGTGGTGCACGCCATGGCAGGGACCACCTGTCCTGATGGTGGACCGCTTGACCCGCTGTTCAATGGCACGAAAGCTGGCCAGGACCTCGACTGTGACGGCGTGATGAATGCCATCGACGTTGATGACAATGGTGATGGTTCGCTCGACATGACCGACCAGAAGTCGACCGAGTCTGGTGGCAAGCAGAACACGGTGAACCTGATGACGTATGCAGACTTCCGTCTTCAGCAGTCAGCTGGCGTGAATGCGCGTGCTACCACCGATACTGCGGCACTCATCAGTCGAATCAAGTCGGTGTTGTCAGGCACAAGTTCGAGTGGAAGCTTCGGAATCTCGATCTTCCTGCAGGAGCGCATGCTCACGAACTCAATGGAAGAGAATCCTGCATTGACTCCAGACGGCGTGTGGGTGGAATGTGCCGGCATCAAGTGGTGTGACACATCTGGTCAATTCACTCCGACCGCAAAAATTTCTGGCTTTAGTGAAGGCGGACCAAGTAACCAGACAGGTTTGGCTTGGAACACATTCGCAAGTAGCGATTATTCGAGCGGCACTGGCGTGCCGACGACAGTTGAAGCAGCAAAGAAAAACGGTTTGTTCCGCTTCTCGCGCAGCATTGGTGGCGGACGTACCGATCACATCTGGGGCGCCAACTTGACGCCAGCCTGGAGCGGTGACGATGTGTTCACGGCGATTCGTGCAAACGACGTGCTGCAAATGCACGTGGTGAAGGGTGGAGTGGACACGGTGTACACCATGACCGTCAGCCCATTCTTGATGACGGTTCCGTACGTGAAGTCGGCGGGAACCAATTCAACTGAGAGAGTCGCCGCAGGAACACTGCAACTGGACTCGAGTGGCAAATTGCCGCTCACGTTCTATCGACCACAACGGTTGGTGTTGGAAGGTGAGTCATCATCCTCTGGCTCACTTGTCCCTCAGCACAATCTGAACTACGGCGTGACATTCGAGCAGCTGTACATGGGTAATCAGATGTATAGGCCGCAAGGCTCTGAAATTGGATGTGGGGCCGAGGATTACGCCACCAACTACACCGGCCTCTCGTCAACCCTCAAGGGTTCTGCGAGCCAGTACGGCAACGGGGATGGCCTTGCCAACCAGTTCTGGCCAATCAAGGATGACTCTGCAGATACAGCAGCCGATGACGATCTGACCTTCACGCTTGATGTGAAGAATTGTCTGCAGACCGCATTGCAGCGCACTGACAACGGCGGCAAGGGAACAACACCGATCTGGAAGACATTCGGTACGAGTCACGCAACGTTTGACGCTTTCTGGGCGGCATTCAATGCTGATCAGTTCGCCAAGTTGGAAGTTGTGCTGGCTGGCGTCGGCGCCCCGATGACAAGTGGTTACAACCGAGCTGGTGTGCAATTGCAGTTGTACTCGTCGGCCTGGACGGGTTCGTCGAGTAACAACAACAGCGGCAACAACAACAGCGGGTCATCTGGCAGCGGCAGCTCCGGTTCTTCTGGAAGTTCCTCTACTTCGACATCGTCAACGACAACCACTGCGGCCGGATATTCAATAACCCTTCAATCGACTGGAAGTAGTTCGGGCCATACCTTTGCTGGGACCACTAATTGCAACGGCAGCTACGGTCCGGGGTCGAATTGCAATATTTCGAACCAGACCAGCGCATTCACAATCACGACACAGAATGCGAGTGGCTCAATAACTTTCGTGTCAGGTAGCAGCAGCGGAACGGCATGTGTGCAGACCGATTCAAAGACCTTGACGTGCACTCCGTCTGCAAGCGGAACGGTCACATTCACGGCAACGTAGGTACTTTCGCTGCCTACAGAGGGTGAGAGCCGTCTGTAGTTTGGCGATATGAAAATCGGCGTACTCACCGGCGGTGGTGATTGCCCTGGGCTGAATGCAGTAATCAGAGCGCTCACTCGCTCGGCAATTTCAACTCATGGGGCTGAAGTGGTCGGGTTCTACGACGCGTGGGATGGGGTCATGGATGACCGAGCAATTCCTCTGACTGTCGACGCTGTACGCGGCACTCTTCCTCGTGGTGGCACCATTCTCGGCACTCGACGCGGTGGGCCCTACGACCATGCCGATGGCGTTCGGCGTGTGAAAGAAACGATGCAAGTACGCGGGCTCGACGCTCTTGTTGTCATCGGTGGCAATGGCTCACTAACAGTCGCATCACGATTGTTTGCCGAAGAGGGTTTGCCAGTCATTGGCATTCCGAAGACAATTGACAATGACGTCGTCGGAACTGACGTGTGTTTCGGATTCACCACGGCAGTGCAGATCGCAACCGATGCAATCGACCGCCTTCACTCGACGGCAGAGAGTCACGACAGGGTCGTGGTTATCGAAGTGATGGGACGTGATGCGGGGTGGATTGCACTTCAGTCCGGTATCGCCGGTGGAGCAACGGTCATCTTGGTGCCAGAGCAACCGTTCGACATCAACGTCGTCGCTGACCTTGTGCGCCGTCGTCACGCACGTGGTCGTCAGGCGTCACTGGTGGTGGTTGCGGAAGGGGCAACTGCAGTGAACAGTGATTTTCCGCTTCCTAAATACGGCACAGATCACATCGGCCGACCGAAGCTTGGCGGAATCAGTGTTCCAGTCGCACAAGAGATCGAACGATTGACGGGATTTGACACTCGAGTCGTGCAAATTGGGCTCGTGCAACGCGGAGGAACTCCGTGTGCCTACGACCGAGTGCTGTGCACACGTCTGGGTCTTGACGCTGTCGATGCAATCGTCGAACGGGACTTCGGCAAGATGTTGGCAGTGCGATCAGACCGCATCGAACGCGTGCCACTGTCGATTGTCAACGGCAAGACCAGAACAATCGATGTTGCTTTGTATCAGCAAGTGGCTGACGTGTTCTTCGGCTAAGTAGCCGAAAGACGAGTCAACGCTTGCCGGTGCGCTTGCGTTCGGCCTCACGCTCGCGTTGCTTGCGCTCGTTGCGCGCTGCACGCTTGGCGGCCTGTTCGTCTTCGTTCTTCTCGAGAACACCGATTCCGGTGGCCACTGGAAGTGCGAACCGTTCGTCAACGGCGATGAGTTGCTTGAAACCCTTGAGTGAGCGCGAGTACTGCACAACCATGAGACGAACTGCCTCAGCTCCGAACTTTTCGGTGATGGAAGGCAGAAGGCCCTGCAGCTCTTCGAGCGTCGGGTCGTCTGATGCGTCACCGAGCGCCTCGATGCTGTGGCGCGTGCAAGGTTCTGACAACAAGATGCCGACGTCATGAGCGGCACGTCGGCGTGTGATGCCATCGCGGATCAGTCCGGCAAGCGACGCGGTTGCATCAAAAGCATTCGCAGGAAGTCCGACAACCTTGGCGAGCGCTGTGCGGAGGTCATCGTCGAGTGCCACAGCCAATGCCGACAAAGCCTCGTCGCTGAAACTTGCGAGCACCGCTGCATAGCGTTGGTCGAGGATGATTCGGTCTTTGTCTTCGCTCACGGAGTGCCTTTCGTCGCACGGACGATTGACAAGGTTAGGCGTTGGCGAGTGCTTGGATCTCATGCACGCGAAGGTCGATGGGCACACTGGTGCGCTGTCGTGCAAAAGTTATGAGTGGTCCGAATCCGAGACCACCCTTGATTTTCCACTCGATACCGATTCGACCCTTGAAGACGCCTCCAGGGCGACCGTCAGAGGCATGCAGGAACGTGTGCATGCAGTCAGACTTCGCCTTGTCTCCGTAGAAGATGTTCCACTGCCGGCCGGGGCCATCGCACTCCACCGTGGGAGATCCGTCACCGGGGTTGAAAAAGATCTTGTCGGGACTCGCAACGGTGCGTATGACAAGCGGACCCCACGGCGTCATCACGGTGGCACGGACGACAACTTCTCGCCACAGTGACTTTGACACCCAGAACCAAGTGCCGACATTGACGATGACACGTGAGCGCATCGGGGCGGTGCCATAAACAAGGTCGGGAAGACTTTTGCGAGCAGTGTCACTATAAGTACGAACTACTTTTTGTCGCGCTTCATCAGACACCCAGTAACTCCGAGTGCTCGGTGCGCCACCGGTGCACACACGCTGGACCAGCCGATAGAACTTTCCGTTTCGTGTTGTGCTGACGGGCACGATGTCACCGTTGTTCAGGTCTGAGCCACCAACAGAACGCCATTGACATGTGGTTGGTTCATCGGTGAGCGGAACTTCGGCCACAGACGTACTCGATGTGAAAAAGTCGTCAATGTATTCAGCACGTGCGACGATGTCACCGTTTTCCAGCGCCGATGACCCAGATGAACCGGGTGGAGGTGCATCTTGAGGTCGCGCACTAACCGGCGAAACGCCAATGCACAGCGAACACAACGCAGTGACAACCGCGATGCATGAGCGAAGACTTTGCATGGGTGACTCTCCGTTCGTCAGAGCAGTTCTGGTCTGTTGGCGTCTCCCACGCATTCCCGGTGCGGCCGGAGCAACAGTGTGACGCGATCTGCGACAGATGTGTCGTCGGGTATGCCCAGTTGGCGAAGGGAAGCCCTCCGCTAGATTGGACAGACCCCGAATTCGGGTCATTCATTCTCGTTGTTCGTTTTCTAAGGCCACCCATGACCCAGCAGCACCCCGATCTTGCAGCCGAGCAGGCTCTGGTCGACCACGCGTACGACTGCCTTGAGCGCAGTCGGCAAGATGCGTGGAAGCTGCGCGACATGAGTGAGCCGGGGCTCGGCGGAACTTTTCAGGCCCGTTATGAACGGGATGTCTTCGACGAAGCATTGGTGAACCGTTTGACGCAGCTCGACCTTGGCGATGCCGCATTGGTATTCGGCCGTATCGATCGGTTGGCCGAGACTCCCGATTCGCTCGAGACATTCCACATCGGTCGACTCGCAGTGGCAGACGAGAACCGCGAGCCGGTTGTCGTCGATTGGCGCGCACCAGTTGCCGAGCCGTTCTATCGCGCCACTGGTCACGAGCCGATGGGTCTTGCGCGACGTCGTCACTTCGCCGTCGAAGGTCGAACACTTCTTGGAATCGAAGATGAATTGTTTGGCGAAGGACATCTTGGTGTGGGCCACGACGAGGGTTTGGGCGGCGCACAAGTTCCATCGTCGGGATTACGCGGCTACAGCACATTGCTCTCAGTTCTCGAACGCGGACGTACCGGTCAATTAGGCGACATCGTCGCCACTATTCAGGCCGAACAAGATGAAATCATTCGCTCTCCTCAAGCAGGGGTTCTCATTGTCCAAGGAGGGCCAGGTACGGGGAAAACTGTCGTCGCTCTTCACCGTGCCGCATACCTTCTTTATACGTACCGGTTCCCGCTCGAAGATCAAGGAGTCTTGGTCATTGGGCCAAACCGGGTGTTCCTGCGCTACATCGAGCGCGTGTTGCCATCGCTCGGTGAAGCAGGCGTTGAGCAAGTTGTCTTGCCGGACTTGGTGCCCGGTGTTGGCTTTGGTGGTCGAGACTCGTCGAACGTCGCACGTGTGAAGGGCTCGACAGTGATGGAGAGAGTCATCACCAAGGCCATCGCTGATCGCGAACGCGCCATGAAGGATGACGTGACGTTTCCATTTCGCTCTGGTTATGTTCGTCTTCGTGCGCACGTTTCTGCAGACATCGTGCGTCAGGCTCGCCGTCGCTACCACCGACACAACGCCGGTCGGAAGTTTGTTGAGAATGAAATCTGGTCAGCACTTGCGGCCACTTGGCATTCCGACGTGAACCCGGACGAAATTCGCGAGACACTTCGACCCACGCCGGAATTCAGAGCTGTCATCGAACGAATGTGGCCCGTGCTCACTCCGGCTGAGTTGTTGCACGACCTCTTCGGTAGTAAGGCACTTCTCAAGTTGGCGTGCGCGAAGTACATGTCTGAGAGCGATTATCTGTCGCTCTATCGCAGTCGTTCGGAAGATGTTGATGACGTGAAATGGTCGGCATCGGATGCAGCGTTGCTCGATGATGCGCGCGAGCAGCTCGGTCCCGTTCCGGGCCGCGGAGGAAAAGTCGATGATGCCGACGAAATTCGCACGTACGGCCACATTGTCGTTGACGAAGTGCAAGACCTCACGCCCATGCAGTTGCGCATGGTTGCACGTCGTTCGCTCAACGGCTCTATGACGCTGGTGGGTGATATTGCCCAAGCCACTGGTCCGCTTGCGGCCGACGAGTGGGACGACGTTCTTGCGCATCTTCCGAAAAAGAAAGAGCCACGAGTCATCGGTCTGTCGGTTGGTTATCGCATTCCTGCACAAATCATGGAACTTGCTGACAAGGTCATGCATGCTGCCACGCCGGGGTTGCGTGCACCACGAAGCGTGCGTCAAGGCGACGAATCACCACACATCGTTGCTGCGCCAAGTGGCAATCTTGTCTCCGTCGTGGTTGGCGAAATCACCACGATGCGCGAGCGACTTGTAGGCGGCAATGTTGCGGTGGTGTGCCCAGATCACATGGTGAGTGAGGTGTCTGATGCACTCGATGCTGTCGGCGTGCACCATGGTCGTGCGCAGGCAACCGCACTGGAAGCCGACGTCACTGTTGTGCCGGTGAGTTTGGTGAAAGGTCTCGAACTTGACGGTGTTGTGGTGGTCGAGCCGGCGGCGATTGTGGCCGATGAGGTACATGGTTTGCGCGCTCTGTACGTGGCACTCACGCGATCGACTCGCAGTTTGACGGTTGTGCACGCACAGCCACTGCCCGAGGCGATGCGTTAGTCCTTAAGCTCGACGTCAGAGCTGTGAAAACGCGTCGATAACCAGACTGAGAAATCTGTTTGCCTTGTCGGCGTCGGCTGGTCGCTTGCGTTCAACTGCGGTCGTCATCATGTCGACGATGCGTCGCATGTCCTCGGCGATGTCAAGCTTCAGTTCCTGAAGTTGCGGCTCGAGCACTTGCCAGTTGGCTTTGGCAACAGCGAGCGCGTCGCGGGCCTCTTGCCCGCGGCCATTGGCAATGGCGTCGCCGAGGTCTGCGCCGGCTGCTGCGATGTTCTTCATGAGATCAAGTGATTCGCCGCTTGGCAATGTGGTGGAAGAGGCAACTGTGACGACGGGAGCTGTGGTGTCAGTGGAAATGATGGTGGTGGCGCACCCAGTCAGTGACAGCACAGACATCACTACAAGGGCAGGGGAGATGCGATTCATGACGGAGGACTACGTGGTGACGAGAATTCGTGCACTTGCAAAGGGGGTAACACTTACATCGCGACCCTTCACAGAGACAACAACGTCACCGTTTTCAGCGACGGCGGCAACCTTGGCACGGGTTCCGGGAACGAGACTTGTCTTTTCGAGAAAGTCGAGCATGCCTGCGGCGAACTCGAGTTCTTCTGGAATGCGTGTGATGGTGAACTCGGTGCCGGTGTCGAGTTGCGCCAGTCGTAATGCGTCGTCTGGGGGAGAGTATTGGCTGCCAGGAATTGGGTTGCCGTGAGGGCATGTTGTTGGGCTACCAAGTACGCGGTCGAGCGCAGCCTCGACGTTGGCGCTCATGACGTGCTCCCACTTGCCGGCTTCGTTGTGCGCCTCGGCCCATGACAGACCCAGAATGTCAGTGAGAAAACGCTCGGCGAGGCGGTGACGGCGCACAACTCGCGTGGCGAGCTCTTCTCCGATCGAGGTGAGCCGAATTCGTGTGTCGTCGATTGTGATGAGTCCTTCGGACTCCATGCGTTTGATCATTTCGGACACTGACGGACGGGACACCTTCAGGCGTTCGGCGATGCGCGCCTGAATGACCTCGACGTCGTCTTCGCGCAATTCAAATATGCACTCGCAATATTCCTCGAAGGCGGGGTGGTGCTCTCCGGGGTTGGGCATGGACTCATCCTACAGAGGGGCTTTCACGCGTGTCTTGGCGCACAGGGTGAAGTTGTTACAGGGTCTCACTACTCTTCGTCCGTGGCACATCACCGCGTTCTTGAAGCGTTCTCGCCCGCAGTTCGAGAGTGGTTTGCCACGTCCTTCCCCGAACCGACGCCTCCACAAATTCAGGGGTGGCCCGCAATTGTCGGAGGCTCGCACACACTCATCTGCGCGCCCACGGGAAGTGGCAAGACATTGGCCGCATTCATGGCGTCAATTGACAAATTGGTCACATCACCGGTGCCTGAGAAAACGAAGCGAACACGCGTGTTATACGTGTCTCCACTTCGTGCGCTCGCTTTCGACGTCGAGAAAAACTTGCGTGCACCGCTAGTTGGTATCGGTCATGCGGCAGAGCGACTTGGCGTTGACCATGTCGCCCCCACAGTTGCCATGCGAACCGGAGACACGTCGGCCCGTGAGCGTCAGGCGCTCAGCCGTCAGCCACCTGACTTGCTCATCACAACACCAGAGAGTTTGTACCTCATGCTCACGTCAGCTGTGCGTGAGACGCTCACCAACGTCGACACGGTCATCATCGATGAAATACATGCGCTTGCGCCCACCAAACGTGGTGCGCATCTCATGCTCAGTCTCGAACGTCTCGAAGAGTTGACAACAACTCCGCCGCAGCGCATTGGTTTATCTGCGACACAGAGACCTCTCGAAGAAGTCGCACGTTTTTTAGGTGGGCAGCGTGACGGAGCACCACGACCAGTGACAATCGTCGACACTGGTATTCGCAAGCCGCTTGATGTGTCAGTTGTTGTACCAATCGACGACATGGGGCAGATCGGTTCTGAGAGCACCGAGCTACGAAGTGGTCCGGCCACAGCTTCGCTCACACCTCGGCGCACAAGCATTTGGCCGAGTATCTACCCCGAGATTCTCAAGCAGATCGAAGATCATCGAAGCACAATCATCTTTTGCAACGCGCGACGTCAAGCCGAACGCTTGGCCGCACAATTAAATGAGCTGCATCGCGACCAGTTGGCCATGACGTCGAGCGGAGAGTCGGTTTCAAGTGGAGACATGATTTCTGGCGGGGTCGGTGAGCAGTTGCAGGTGCTCGGAACAGAAGAACTTGTGAAGGCGCACCATGGCTCGTTGGCACGTGAACAACGTGTGGTCATCGAAGATCAATTGAAGCGTGGTGAGCTGAAAGCCATTGTTGCAACGAGCAGTCTTGAGCTGGGCATCGACATGGGTGCGGTCGACTTGGTGATTCAAGTTGAATCACCTGGCGCGGTCAGTCGGGGACTGCAACGCATTGGTCGTGCTGGTCACCAAGTGGGCGAGCCAAGTGCTGGCACCATTTACCCGAAGCATCGCCACGACCTTCTTGAGTCAGCGGTGGTGGTGCGACGCATGCTCGATGGAGCTGTTGAATCAACGGCGTACTTGCGCAATCCGCTCGATGTGCTCGCTCAACAGATCATCGCTCATTTGGCGATTGCTGGTGACGTGAAAGTGGCAGACCTTTCGGCGATGGTGCGGCGCTGTGCGAATTACACCGACCTTACGGACGATGTGTTCAACGGCGTGCTCGACCTGCTCAGCGGTCGTTACCCGAGCGAGGCATTCAGTGAACTGAAACCACGAATTGTGTGGGATCGCATAGCAGGCACAGTGAGGGCTCGCGACGGAGCGCAGCGACTTGCAGTCATCAACGGCGGAACCATTCCCGACCGAGGGTTGTTTGGTGTCTTTTTGCCCGACGGAACGAGGGTCGGCGAGCTCGACGAGGAGATGGTCTACGAGTCACGTCCCGGCGAGACGTTTCTTCTGGGTGCAAGTACCTGGCGCATTGAGGACATCACGTTTGAGCGCGTCATCGTTACGCCGGCACCTGGCGAGCACGGAAAGATGCCGTTTTGGCACGGGGACCGAATCGGTCGACCAGTCGAATTGGGTCGGGCGTTCGGTGAATTTCTTCGCACCATTCGCGAGCTCGAACTGAATGTCGCGCATAGTGTGCTTGCCGAACGTCATTGCCTTGATGCACGAGCGGCATCGAATGTGCTGCAGTACCTCGCCGAGCAAGCCGAAGCCACTGGGGTAGTGCCCGACGATCGCACAATTGTCGTCGAGCGGTTCCGCGATGAAATTGGTGATTGGCGGGTGTGCATTCATAGTCCGTTCGGAACGCCCGTGCACGCGCCATGGGCAATGGCAATCGAAAAACACTTCCTCGAGAAGTTCGACATGCAGATCGAAACAATGTGGGGTGATGACGGCATCGTGTTGCGTCTTCCTGAAGCAGTCGATGATCTGAGTGTCGAAGAGTTCCTCTTCGATCCCGAGCAAGTGCGAGACATTGTGGTTGAAGCGGTTCCACAGACATCGCTGTTCGCCGCACGTTTCCGTGAGTGTGCTGCGCGGGCCCTGTTGCTTCCTCGTCGACGGCCAGATCAGCGAACTCCGTTGTGGCAGCAACGTCAGCGTGCTGCAGATCTGTTGGCAGTAGCTGCGAAGCACCCCACATTTCCGATGTTGCTCGAGACGAGTCGGGAATGTTTGCAAGACGTGTTCGATCTTCCTGCCTTACAGAGCATCCTTGGTGCGCTTCGCTCTCGCACGATTCGCATCGTCAGTGTCGACACGCCGAAAGCATCACCTTTTGCCCAAAGTCTGTTGTTCAACTGGATTGCGTCGTACATGTACGAAGGTGACGCACCTCTGGCCGAGCGTCGAGCAGCAGCACTCGCGCTCGATCGTGACTTACTGAACAGCCTTCTCGGAGCTGAAGAGCTTCGTGAGTTGCTCGACCGTGAAGCAATCGCTGATGTTGAGCTTGATTTGCAGTGTCTCTCCGAGCATCGACGGGCTCGTACAGCAGACGAATTGCACGATGTCCTTCGCAAAGTGGGCGATCTCACCATTTCTGATATTCGAGTTCGGTGCGACGGACCCGCTGATGCATGGCTTGCCGACTTGTTGTCTGTTCGTCGTGCGATATCTGTGCAGCTAGCCGGTGAAGAACGGTTCATTGCGGCCGAGGACGCTGCTCGCTATCGCGACGCATTCGGTTGTGCTCTACCTCTCGGCCTACCGATGGCATTCACCGAACCCATTGCTCATCCGCTGGATGAAGTCATTGCACGTTTTGCGCGAACTCACACTCCTTTTGTCACGAAGGCTGTGGCACAGCGATTTGGAATCACCATCGAGCGTGCAGTGGGTCCTTTGATGGCGCTGGAGGCGGCCGGCCGTTTGGTGCGAGGCGAGTTCCAACCTGACGGCACTGAACGTGAATGGTGTGAAGCCGATGTTCTTCGCACGCTTCGTCGACGGTCACTGGCACGACTGCGCAAGGAAGTAGAGCCGGTAGATCAGGCTGCACTCGGCAGATTCCTGCCGCAGTGGCAAGCAGTTGGCTCTGCGCAACGCGGTGCTGATGGCCTTGTGAACGCGGTGTCTTTGCTGCAGGGCAGTTCACTTGTGGCAAGCACGTTGGAATCAGACGTGTTGCCGTTGCGAGTTCGCGGATATCGCGCCGCTGATCTTGATGCTTTGTGCACTGCTGGGGAAGTGGTGTGGGTTGGTGCTGGTGCGCTCGGTGCGAATGACGGGCGTGTTCGATTGTTCTTTGCTGACCAAATGGACCTTCTTGTGTCGTCTCTCGAACCTCAGCCAGCACCCGATGGCGAACTTCATAAAGCTCTTCGTGGGCATCTGCGACAACGTGGCGCAGTGTTCTATTCGCAGCTTCGCGCTGCTGCACCACAAGCGAATGACGCAGAAGTGCTCGCAGCTCTCTGGGATCTTGTATGGGCTGGTGAAGTCACCAACGACTCACTCGCACCCCTTCGTGCGTACTTGTCTGGTGGTCGTGGGGTAGCTGCTCAAACTCGTGCGCGCCACACAGGTCGAACACAGCGTCCACGACCAGGTCGATTGAGCCGTATCGGACCACCCACGGGTGCAGGTCGGTGGAGTTTGGTGCTGACGAACACGTCTCATCACACTCACTCCGCAGAAGGTGCCATGGCGTATGCGCAACAGTTGCTCGAGCGACATGGTGTCGTGACACGCGAAGCCGTGCTTGCTGAAGGTGGTGTAGGTGGTTTTGCCGCGGTGTACGCGGTGTTCAAGGTGATGGAAGAGCGAGGCCATGTGCGTCGTGGTTACTTCGTGAACGGTCTCGGAGCAGCACAGTTTGCATTGCCCGGTGCTGTTGATCGTCTTCGCGATGTGCGCGACCGTAATGACGCTGAGCTTCATCCCG
>JBJTGC010000188.1:0-2454 GCA_046093725.1 Actinomycetota bacterium | reverse complement strand
AGGTGAGTCTCCGACTTACACCGGGCACGCTCGTGGCTCTCATGGGGTCGAACGGCTCGGGAAAGAGCACCATCTTGAAGACGCTCGTCGGGCTCATTCCGCCAGTCCACGGCGAAGTGACGGTATTCGGTGATGTTCCCGGGCGTCATCCGGCGCGTACTGCATATGTGCCGCAGCACTCTGCGACAAGCGAGACGTTGCCTCTTCGAGCACGTGATGTGGTCGCCGTGGGTCGATATGCCCATCTCGGCTTGCTGTCACGGTTCACACGCCACGATCGAGAAGTCGTTGATGCAGCGATGTTGACGATGGGCGTGACAATGTTTGCTGACAAACCACTTCAATCGTTGTCAGGCGGACAGTGCCAACGGGTACACCTTGCACAAGCAATAGCCCATGAAGCAGACGTGTGGTTTCTTGATGAGCCAACTGCAGGTCTTGATGCAGAAGGTCGTGACACAGTGACGTCGTGCGTGGCTGCTGCTCGTGAGCGCGGCGCTTGCGTGGTCGTATCGACGCATGACATTGATGACGCACGCGAAGCGGACATCGTGCTGCTCGTGGCCAAGGAAGTCATCGCGCAGGGCGCTCCGCGTGAGGTCCTCACCGACGCCAATCTGCGCCGTATGTACGGCTTCACCGGCCAGCACTAGCCATCCGCAGGTCTTGGCGATGGCGGTGCAACTAGGCTGACGGTCGCATGAAGGGGCTCATTCTCTCGGGTGGCGCGGGGACGCGGCTTCGCCCCATCACTCACACCAGGGCCAAACAGTTGGTTCCTATCGCCAACAAACCCATTCTTTTCTACGGCATCGAGGCCATGGCTGAGGCCGGAATTCGCGAGATCGGAATCATAGTGGGGGATACCCGCGACGAGATCATCGCTGCTGTCGGTGACGGGTCACAGTTTGGCGTGAAGGTGACCTACATCCCACAGGATGCGCCGCTTGGGCTTGCTCATTGCGTGTTGATCGCCCGCGATTTTCTGAAGGACGACGACTTCGTCATGTATCTCGGCGACAACATGCTCGAGCAGAATCTCACTCAGTTCGTGTCAGGGTTTCAGAGCAAGCGAACATCGTCGAACCCGCCAAGTGCGCAGATCCTCTTGTGTGAAGTGGAAGACGCCTCTCATTTTGGTGTGGCAGTGGTGAACAAAGACGGTCACGTCACAGATCTTGAGGAGAAGCCTAAGAAGCCACGCTCAAACCTTGCACTTGTGGGTGTGTATCTCTTCGACAAGTCGATTCATGTCGCTGTGTCGTCCATCAAGCCATCTGCACGTGGTGAGTTGGAAATCACCGATGCCATCCAGTGGCTGGTCGACAACAAGCACGTGGTTCATCACGAAGTGCTCGAAGGTTGGTGGATCGACACCGGCAAGAAAGACCCATTGCTCGAGTGCAATCGCCTGGTGCTTGATGTCATCGAATCAGACAACAACGGAACGGTCGATGACGCATCGCGAGTCGAAGGTCGCGTGCGCATCATGGACGGCGCCAAGATCGAGAATTCACGAGTGCGTGGACCTGTCGTGATTGGTCGCAACGCTGTCATTGTGAACAGCTACATCGGTCCCTACACATCAGTGGGGGATGACTGCACCATCGCCGACACAGACATCGAGCATTCGGTGGTGTTGTCGCGCAGCAGTATTTCGGGCGCCGGTCGACTTGTTGACTCGCTTATTGGATACGACGTTGCAGTGAAGCGAACGGAAGCCCTGCCGAAGGCACACCGCCTCATGCTGGGTGACGACTCCATCGTCGAAATTGGTTGACCCCAGGTCGAAGAACACAAAAAGAACACGAGTCGAGGAGCATCAACGTGGCACAGATCGAGAAGTCCGACATCATCGAAGGTGTCTATGTCGTGACTCCAGATATCCACGGTGACGCACGCGGATTCTTCGTCGAGACTTATCGCCGCGAGTGGTTTCCAAAAGGTCGCGAGATGATTCAGGGAAATCGTGGCGATCGACAAGCAGGCGCAGTCGTCGGGTTGCACTATCACTTGCACCAGGCTGACTATTGGTACGTACCGTTCGGATCGTGTCGTGTGGTGCTTCACGACCTGCGCGAAGGTTCAGCAAGTGACGGTCGTACGCAAGTGATCGACCTTGGTGCACGTGCCGACGGCACGCATGATCACCGTGGTGTGTACATTCCGCCCGGAGTTGCTCATGGTTTCTCTGCGTTGTCGAACATGACCATCACCTATCTGGTCGACGGGTACTACAACCCGAAAGATGAACTGGGCGTGGCGTGGGATGACCCCGCCATTGGTGCCGATTGGGGAGTGAAAGACCCCGTCCTTTCGGCACGAGACCAAGCCAACCCCTCACGGGCCGCCATCGCTCCCGAGTTGCGACCACACGTTTCTTTGAGGACCTGACATGAAGTACTTCGTCACCGGTGCAGCCGGTTTCATCGGTTCCAACTATGTGCGCCACGT
>JBJTGC010000187.1:0-7245 GCA_046093725.1 Actinomycetota bacterium | reverse complement strand
TCTTCGGTGTGTTCGAGGTCTGTGCCGAAAGCAACGCCGGCGTTGGCGAAGAACAAGTGAATGCGCCCAAATTTCTGACGCGCACTGTCGATGAGAGCTTTGTTGCCGAACTCGGTACCGATGTCGGCAAGCACAGCATGGGCAGAGCCGGGACGATTTGTGTTTAGTTCGCGCTCCAACTCACCAAGCGGAATCTCTGTTCGATCCGCGAGCACGACCGATGCACCGTCGGCATGAAAGCGCCGAGCCAATGCCCGGCCAATGCCACTGGCGGCACCGGTGACCACCACCGTCTTCCCATTCATATCCATCAGTCGAGACTGTAGGGCGACGTGACAACTCTCGACGACAGGTGACCGATTGCCACCCGCGTGACGAACGACCTCACTACGATGCGCATCAGGGGGGAGCGGACCGATACCGTGCTGGTTACCAGACCAGAGCGGCTCGAGCCGATCGGAAGGGGAAGACGACATGACCAACACGACGCAAGAAGAGGCACCGAAGGTGTCTGTTTCACAAGGCATCGACTCCATGGTCATCACCGATGCGCTCGGTGTCATCGACAAGGCCCTTGCCGAAATGTTGCGACGTGAATTGGTGTCGTCTGATGAAGTAGCCGACTTGCTGCTTGATGTGCGCACGCTTCTTACCGCGAGCGCCGCCACCACCGCTTCTTAATCGTTTGGTTCTTCTCCGACGTTGCCAGCTCTGTATGAGCAGGTGCACTCGGCGTGGTCTCTGGCGGAGTCGGGTCACGTTTCACAATCTGAGTGAAAGCCTTCACCAGTTCGTCTCGTAGTAATGCCGGTTCAGCAATTGCCGCAGCATCCATGTTTAGCCCCATGTCCATGCTTCCGTTGTAGGACAGCAAAGTCAGGTTGAACGCCGTACCCGCCAGCGGCCCCAACGGGTAGTTCTCCAGTACGAGAGCACCGGCGATGTAGAGCGGAATGCCTGCTGCACGGACATTCGAGGTGGCGAAGTCGACGGTTTCGCCTTGTACGCGTGCGAATCGAGTGATGACCGATGTCGGCAGGAGAGAAGCGACTGATGATGCCGAAGCCAGGGCATCACCACCAGAGTTCGTGCGAGACGCCTGGACGATTTCGTTGATGGCGGAGAAGCGTTCGTCGATTGTCATCTCGCCAGTTGGTACGAGGAACCTGATAAGCGAGAACGCATTGCCGCCGTCACCGGTGTCGTCGGTGCGAGTGCTGATGGCCATCGATGTGCGCAGCTCTTCAATCGGTGTGCCAAGGGCCCGGTGATACTCACCTGCGGCCGTGGCGGCCGCAGTGATGAATGCAGTGTTCAGCGTGCCACCGAGGTGTTTGCTCGCCGCGCGCAGTTGTTTGTACGGGGCGCGAATCACTTCGACGTGTCGACGAAGTGAGCGTTCGGTCCATAACGGGGAGCGAGCAGGGTCAATCGTGGTCACTTCATTCATGACACTGCGCACGGTCTGCAATGTCTCAGGCCCAAGTGAACCAAGAAGTTTGGGATCTGAAATGACATCGCGCACTTGGCGCAGCATGCCTAGTGGAATGCGCAAGCTGTCCGACATCGCACCACGCAACATCTCGACTTGTGGTGTTTGTTTGCTCTCTTCCTCGACGCGAGCGATGAGGTCGGGGTCAAGTGGAGGTGGTGGCGCGGGAGTTCGTTCGAGGTCGATGAAGTTGAGTGACAACTCGACGCCACCCTGACCGTCAGTGACGGTGTGATGGAGTTTTTGGATGAGGGCTCCGCGTCCACCGATGAGACCGTCGACGATGAAGAATTGCCACAGCGGACGAGACCTGTCGAATGGGTCGGCGACAATGAGCGTTGCCAAATCGAGAAGTTGGCGAAGTGTGCCGGGCTCAGGCAACGAGATGTGACGTACGTGGTATCGAATGTCGAACGATGTGTCATCAACCCATAGCGGAGCACCAAAGTTTCCGGGCACTGGCTGCACCTTGCGTCGAAGGCGCGGAAAAACGTATGAGGTTCGTTCAAGTCGAGCAAGCAGGGCGTCAGAGTTCAACGGCCGGTCGAGCACCGTGATGTTGGCGAAGGTCGAGGCGAGATGCGGGTCTTTCTCGAGGCGCCACATGAGTGCTTCGGTGTCGCTCATGCGACGCGCCTGATTGGACATGTGTCGAAACTAGTTCGGGATGCGCGTGTGCTTGAACTCGTTCATCTCAGGCCATTCGACGTAATCGAGGATGCGATTGATGGTGGTGGTGGCCACGGTGGCATCGCCGAAGGATGGTTTCATGAGCCGCACAAACACGGCAGCGTCGCCCATGACAAAGGTGGGGACACCCCATACTCCGTGGCTTTCCGCAAAGGACGTGTGTTCGGTCTTGATGACCTGAAGGGGTCGTCCTGAATCGACATCTGACGTTGCTGCATCAGCATCGCCGCCTGCCTCGCTGATGAGTGAGGTGAGGATGCGCCTATCGCGCAGGCTCCCACCACCTGAGTGGCGGTGCTCGTACAAACGATGATGGAAGTCGAGAAACACGTTCGGTTGATTGTCGCGCAATGAAATGGAGAACTGCAGCGCCTCGATGCCCGTGTCTGACTGGGGTGCGTCCCACACATCCGGCATGCCCTCTTCGACGTGGGTCTGTCCGAGGCAGAACGGAAGAAAGGTGACGTCCCAGTCGGCACCAGCGCGCAGCCCAGTGACGACGTGATCGTGCATGATGCGCCCGAAGGGGCATCGATAGTCGTATGTGAGAGCGAAGTGGCGTGACATGGACGGCTTAACACCCATATCGATGGCGCTATTCCCGAATTGGGACAAGTCGACGAAATGTCAGACGAGCGCGACGATGGGAAGTGCCAGCCCACCGAGAAGTCCACCAACGACGACGCCACCAATGACATCGGTGAAGTGGTGAATACGTACGACAACCCGACTGGTTGCCACCACAACGGCGATGAGGCACCACAGAGCCGTAAACGGCCAGCCAGTGAACGATGTGAGAAGAATTGCTGCGAAAGTTGCCGACGATGCATGTCCACTTGGAAAGCTCGAGGTGCGCGGTTTCCGCACACGTGTGCGATCGTCACCATTCCACGTCGGTCGGTCGCGTTTGAACAGTCGCTTTACTCCTTGGTTTACAACCAGGCTCTCGATGCCGAGAGCGACAGAGAGAGCGAGCGCTTGTTTCAAGCGGTCGATACTGCCGATGGCATATAGAAGTCCGGTCACATGCCACACCAAGCTGAAGTCACCGACATGACTCGCAAGAGTGAAGACACGAGCAGCGATGCGCGATTGTCGTACAGGCTCGAGAGCTTTGTCGACAGAGTCATCGACGGCTGCGCCTCGTTGTTTCACTGTTGTTTCACTTTGGCTTCACACCAATCACAACCGGTGCTTCCTGCGCCGCTCTTGCTGGATCACCACCGAATTCGGGACACCACCGTTGATAGTCGCAATAGTTGCACAACGGCCCCTTCTTCGTTCCGAAGTGACCGGTCTCGCACGATCGTTTGATGGCGCCGTAGATAGCTTTCACGCGCTGAAGCTGAAAATCGACTTTGTTCTCGAGTGGTCGAGTTTCGACTGCTTTTCCATCTTTCAGAAAGAGCAGTCGTAGTGCTGCAGGGCTCGAGCCCTTTTCCTGTTTGCAGAGCCATGCGTACAGCATCATCGCTTTCATCTTGTCTTCGACGAAGTTGGGTGCCGGGCTCTTTCCCGTCTTGTAGTCGACGATCACAAAGTTTCCGTCTTCATCACGCTCAAGTCGGTCGATGATGCCTGTCAGTTTGAAATCTCCCATCGAATGTTCGACGCGCAATTCCATTGCTTCTGGTTTGACGATGGTGGGATCTTCCATCGAGAAGTAGGTGTCCACCAATTTGCGCACATCGACCCAGAACGGATGGTTTGCATCAGAGGTCAACTCAAGATACGAAAAGTCTTCGTCGTTCGGCGCTGTGTACTGCACAGTGTCGAATAGATGCCGCGCCATCTCGGAGGTTCGCTCGGCACTGTCTTCCTTGAGCAACAACTCGAGAATGCGATGAACAATCGTTCCCTTGTATTTCTCGATTGTTGGCGGGTCTGGAAGCTTTTCGATGTTCACGAAACGAAACTTCAGGGGGCACGACTCGAAAGCGCCGATGCGCGATGGTGACAGAGACAGTGGCGTGGGAAATGTCGGCGAAGATGTCACGGCATGATTCTTGACTATGGGAGCGTGCGCACAGTGCGACCAATGAAGCCGGCGATGGCTTCGGGGTGAGTGAGCGGTCCGAAGTGGCCCAATTCATCCCATTGCACATAGGTGCAGTTGCCCAATTGTTCGGCCACTAAAGCCGCGAAACGAGATGGTTGAAATGGTTCGGGCTTTCCACACAAGACCCACGTGGGCACGTTGATGGTGGGCAACTCGTGCCATTCCGGGGCGATGCCACCAGTTTCGTAGGTGCGCGCCTCGTGCTCTGGGGCGCATTTCAGCTCCACCGTGCCGTCGGACTGTTCGGCAAATCCGTGACGAACATACGTCTCACGAGCAACAGGGTGAAAAGCATTCATCGGTGGTTTGCTCGCAAAGTTCTCGAGTGCCGCATCGAAACTGTCGAACCGGCTTCGACGTTTACGTGCGCCGTCAGCAAGAAAGTTCGACGGAGTCTCGGCCCCAGTGTTCTGAGGCATCGGCGGAAACACAATTGGTTCGAAGATGAAGAGTGCGCGAAACAAAGAAGGCTCGGCATGCGCGGCCATCAAGAGCGTGGCACCACCCATGGAGTGCCCCACGCCGATCAGAGAACGACCGCCATGTCGAGCAGAGGTTGCACGGGCTGCGGCCAATGCATCGTCTCCGTATTGCGACCATGTGAGATCGGCCGGATCAATTTTCTGAGAATCACCGAATCCACGATGGTCAATAGCCACGCAGTGCATGTGTTCTTCGAGCACGTCAACCATTGGTTGCCAACAGTGGGCATGAAAACCTGTCGCATGTGAGAACAGCACCACGGGTGCGTGAACATTCGACGGCTCAATCGTCGACAAGTTATGCAACGCCAGAGCAGTTCCGTCTGCGCTCGTGATGCTCACTGCATCACTACACATTGCCATGCGTTGCTCTGCGATCAGTTCGGGCGTAACTCAGCTCTTCAGAGCGTTGATGAACATCTTGGTTTCATCCGGAACGCCAGCAGGAATGATGTATCCCTCTGGGTCACGGATTTTGTCCCAGTTGTCGCGCACATCTTCGAGCGTGAGATTCTTGTTGAAGTACCCCTCTGCCTCGCCAATGAATACTCGGGCAACACGACCGCCACCGACTGAATACACCTCGCCACTGACGTCGCAGTCTTCGTGTGACAACCACGCAACGATGGGGGAGATGTACTCGGGCTGAAGACTCTGGCCAAGATTTCCAAGAAGAGCTTCGGTCATACGGGTGAGCGCGAGCGGAGCGATGGCATTTGCCTTGATGTTGTACTTGGCTCCTTCTTGTGCGAGTACGCGAGTGAGACCAACAAGGCCCATTTTCGCGGCGCCATAGTTCGCTTGTCCGAAGTTGCCGAAGATTCCGGCAGCCGACGAAGTGGACACGATGCGGCCGTAACCCTGCTCGCGCATGTGGACCCACGCTGGTCGCGTGACGTTGAACGCACCCTTCAAGTGCACATCAATCACTGCGTCGACAAGGTCAGGTGTCATGTTGTGGAACGACTTGTCGCGCAAAATTCCGGCGTTGTTGATGACGATGTCGACACGTCCGAATGTGTCGATGGCGGTCTTGACGATCGACTCGCCGCCTTCCGGAGTGCTCACGCTGTCGTAGTTCGCGACGGCTTCACCACCTGCGGCCTTGATTTCATCGACCACTTTTTGTGCTGCTGAGGTGCTTGACCCGGTGCCATCAACTGAGCCGCCGAGGTCGTTGACCACCACGAGTGCACCGCGGCTTGCGAGAAGAAGCGCATGTTGGCGTCCGAGTCCGCCACCAGCTCCGGTGATGACCGCTACTTTTCCGTCGTATCCGAGCTTGCTCATGGAGGGGTCCTTTCGTGTGGCGCAGGTGCGCCGCGAGTTGTTCAGCGACCGGTCACGCTAGCCCGAGGCGCTCTAGGGCCTCCGACTTGAGCCGCTTGTAATCGAGTTTTCCATTGGGGGCGCGACCGATGGAGGAAATCTCAAGCACACCCTTGGGCTCCTTGTAGGTGGCGATGGCGGACTTCACGTGTGCAATGAGGGCCGCTTCGTCAACCGAGTGTCCAGAGTGGGCCTCGACAAGTGCGGTGATGGCTTCGCCGAATCGTTCATCGGGAACTCCGACGACGGCTGCATCAGCGACCGATGGGTGGCCCTTCAAAGCTTCCTCGACTTCTTCCGGATACACCTTTTCGCCACCGGTGTTGATGCATTGGCTTCCACGACCGAGCAGTTTCACGGAGCCGTCTGACTCAACTTCAGCCCAGTCACCAGGGATGGTGTAACGAACTCCGTCCACCAAGATGAAAGTCGACGCAGTCTTTGCTTCATCTTTGTAATAACCAACCGATGTGCGTCCACGTAATGCCACGCGGCCACGTTCACCTGAGCCCGGAACAACTTCACGTCCGTCCTCGGTGATGACCTTGGTGTTGGGAGAGAGTTTGAATTTTGCAGTTGTCGCCTTGTCTTGTGCGGTTGTCGTGGAGGATGCCATCCCGACTGCTTCGGACGAACCCAGGCTGTCGACCATGATCAGTCGCTCATTGTGACGAAGCAGTCCCGCTTTTGTTTCAGCCGACCACATGACACCACTTGAGATGATGACGCGCAGGCTGGAGATGTCCCACTTGCCGGGGTTCTCGTCAAGGGCTTTGAGAATTGGTTTGGCGAATGCGTCACCGACGATCGACATGCTGTTCACCTTGTGCTGTTGCACAGTGTCGAGTAGTTCCTTCGGATCGAAACTGCGCGACGGCATGGTGCACACAGATCCGGCAAGAGCCAAGTTCCACATCGCATTGAATGCGCCTGTGCCGTGCATGAGAGGAGCCGCAGGAAGATTCACCGGGCCGGGTTTTGCAACCTTCTCGTCATACGCGTTCCAGTCGACAAACGTCGGAAGTGGGTTCTTCGACGCGCCGTCAAGTGATGCAACCATGTCGTCTTGAAGCCACATGACACCCTTCGGCATGCCAGTCGTGCCACCGGTGTACAGGAAGTACATGTCGTCTCCACTGCGACCCCACGGCGCAACGACTCGATCGGAATGGGATTGAGCAGCAACATCGTAC
>JBJTGC010000186.1:0-3150 GCA_046093725.1 Actinomycetota bacterium | reverse complement strand
TTCTCGGGGTGCTCGCCGTCTTGTTGCTCATCGACCTTTTGGTGATTCACCGCGAAGCCCACGTCGTGCACACGCGTGAGGCGGCGATCGAGTCTGCGGTGTGGATCAGCGTCGGTTTGTTGTTTTCACTCTTCATTCTTTGGGAGTTCGGCGGGGCAGCAACAGGCGAGTATCTCGGTGGTTACCTCATCGAAAAAAGCCTGAGTGTCGACAACGTCTTCGTGTGGGCGATCATCTTCAGCCACTTCAGGGTGCCTCCGCAGTTCCAACACCGCGTGTTGTTCTGGGGCATTTTTGGTGCGCTTGCCATGCGTCTCGGGTTCATCTTTGCCGGAGTTGCTGTCATCAACAATTTCAAGATCACCCTCATCTTGTTCGGAGTGTTCCTGGTGTACACCGGAGTTCAGCTGCTGGCCACCCACGACGAGGGTTTCGACCCGAGTCAAAGTCGGGCCATCAAGTTGTTCCGTCGAGTAGTGCCGTCGACCGAAAATCTTGACGGTCAGAAGATGTTCACCATTGAGAACGGCAAGCGACTGGCCACGCCGTTGCTCGCCGTGTTGGTGTTGGTCGAAGTCACCGATGTGATCTTCGCCATCGACTCTGTGCCAGCAGTTTTGGCTGTCACGCGTGAGCAGTACATCGCTTTCGCTTCAAACGCCTTTGCGATCTTGGGGCTTCGTGCGTTGTATTTCTTGCTCGCCGACATGCGCGACCGATTCAAATATCTTCAGACCGGACTCGGAGTCATTCTCGTGTTTGTGGGCCTGAAGATGGCAGCGTCGTACTGGTATCACCTTCCCATCACGGTGTCGCTCAGTTTCATCGCGCTCATCTTGGTTGTTTCGGTGGTTGCATCGATCAAGTCCGATTCGTCTGCCGATGGAGCAGTTGAACACCATTAGTCTTGGCCTCTATGGCCATTGTCGATGAAGACGTCGAGCGGGTGCGCACCGCCACGTCAATTGTCGATGTCGTTGGCGAATATGTGACGTTGAGGCGGGTTGGTCGCAACCTTGTCGGACTGTGTCCATTCCACTCAGAAAAATCTGGGTCCTTCAACGTTCGTGAGGACACGGGTCGATACAAGTGCTTCGGGTGTAACGCTGGTGGCGATGTGTTCACTTTTGTTCAGGAAATCGAACGCGTCGATTTCGCAACGGCTGTCGAGCGACTTGCCTCAAAGGTGGGAATCGAGCTGCACTACACCTCTGGTGGCAACAAGGGCCGCGATCGTCAGCGCCGCAACGATCTTCTCGAGGTCATGTCTGCGGCGGTCGAGTGGTACCACCAGCGATTGCTCGAATCGCCAGACGCACGAGCGGCACGGGAATATCTTCGTGCTCGCGGATTGTCTGGCGACGTCGCACGCCAGTTCAAGCTTGGTTGGGCTCCCGATGACTGGGACACGTTGTGCACGTCATTGAAGGCATCTGCCGACAACCTCCGCGAGGTAGGGCTCGGTTTTGTTAACAAGCGTGGTCGCATGCAGGACTCTTTCCGTGCGCGAGTGATGTTTCCGATTTTCGATGAGTCGGGAAACCCGGTCGCGTTTGGTGGTCGCGTGTTGCCTGGTTCCACCGACCCCGCCAAGTACAAGAACTCGTCCGAGACTCCGATCTATGCCAAGTCGCGAACCTTGTATGGGGTGAATTGGGCAAAGACCGACATTGTCAAAGCAGATCAAGTCATTGTGTGCGAGGGGTACACCGACGTCATCGGCTTTCATCGAGCCGGCGTTCCACGGGCGGTGGCAACGTGTGGCACAGCACTGACAGAAGATCATGTCCGCATGCTGAAGCGTTTCGCAAAGAAAGTGGTTCTGGCATTTGATGCTGACGCAGCCGGACAGGGCGCCGCCGCGCGCTTCTACGAATGGGAAAAGCGCTACGACGTCGAGGTATACGTCGCCAAGTTCCCAGATGGCAGAGACCCAGGCGACCTGGCATCGTCTGACCCTGACGCGCTGACACGCGCCGTTGCAGAGCCCACACCGTTTCTTGGTTTTCGTGTGCAGCGGGTGCTCGATGCCGGAAATGTGCGTACACCAGAGGGTCGTGCCCGCACGGCAGAGGCCGCGGTGTCGGTCATCAACGACCATCCCGATGTCAATGTGCGTCGCATGTATGCAGCTCAAGTGGCGGCGCACACCTCGATGCCTGCGAGTGATCTCACCAGGGCGGTCGAGCGAGGCAACGTCAGCGAACCGGTGGTCTTCGCGGCCCCAGCAAAACAAGCGACAGAAGGCGCAGGGTTCATTGCAATCGCACTACTCATTCACCGCTGGGATGACATTGCGCCATGGCTCATCGAGGAACTGTTTGCTGAGGACTCGTACCGGGTGGCTTTTCGGGCGCTCGTCGAACAAAACGGCGATGTGGCTCGCGCACTCTCGCAAGTCGAAGGTGACGCAGCTGACATTTTGGAACGTGCATCAGTGGTCGACTTTGACGCCGACCCACTGGTCGAAGCCCGTGCTCTCATTGCGGCAGCGGTTCGACGCGAATTGGCGCACCATTCATCCACCGACCCCGAGAACATTCGCGGTGACCGACAGGCGCGAATCACCCTCGACGCTTTAGGGGATGTCAAACGAGCCGATGCGGCTGCGGTAGAACTTTTGCAATGGCTAGTGGCGAGGACAACCCCAGAGCCGTGACCAGCGCGCCCTTGCCTGGACCGCCGCATCCGAGTGTCGACGCAGGTGAGTGGGCTGCGCTCATCGCATCGCGATCTGACTCTGGAGAAGTGACACCGAACGACGTCGCACAAGTGTTGCGTGGTGTCGAGCTATCTGAGGAGATCTTGGACTCAGTCACGAAGTTGCTGAAACAGGTTGGCATCACCATTGCGAGTGTCGAGCCAGACGAGAGCGAACCAGTTGATCGTCGGTCGGTTGCAAAGGTTGGTCCTGCGGCTGGTGATGCCGTGAAGATGTATCTGCACGAGATTGGGCAAGTGAAGCTGCTCACCGCCGAAGACGAGCGCCGATTGGGCAAGGCAATTCGCGATGGCCAACAAGCGAAACAAAAGATGGATGCTGCGACGTCGCGACGTCGCAGCATCCATCTTTGGTTTCGGGTGTTGGCCATCGGGAATTGCCGTGCCCAATCGGCGCTCGTCGTCGGCGGTGAGCAGCTTCACTTGCCC
>JBJTGC010000185.1:0-2671 GCA_046093725.1 Actinomycetota bacterium | reverse complement strand
CCCTTGACCTCCACGATTTTGGCCTTGGTGTGCACCGTGTCGGTGATGATGCCGACCTGCGACCCAGTCATACTCACTGCATCGACGCCAATGTCTGCGAGAGCCATGCACAGAAGTGCCATGGAGATGCGCTCTCCGGTGGTGAGGAGCATGTCCATCTCGCGCCCGGGATGTGTCGACGACACTTGATTGGCCAACGACATGAGGTTGTCAGTGGTTTTACCCATGGCAGACACCACGACGACGACATCGTTGCCATGACGCTTGGTGAACGCAACGTGTTCGGCCACTGACTTGATGCGATCGGGGTCCGCGACCGATGTGCCGCCGTATTTCTGCACGATGAGAGCCACTGCTCTACAACGCTATCGGTGCGACGCTATCCTTCGACCTTCGTGGGTACTGACAAGCGCGAACGCAAGAAGAACAACCGTGACATGGCCCGTGCCGCACGCGCGCGTGCGGCCAAACGAGCCAAAGTCCGTCGACGTGGACTACAGGTCGGGCTCGGCATACCAGCCGCCGTCCTTGCAATTTGGGCCGTGGCCACATTCGCAGTCGATGATTCATCCGACACAGTGGAAGTAACTGACACAACAGTTGCCGTCAGTGAGACGCCCACACTCACCACACTTGCCGGTGCCTCGGTCTCTGGTGACACCACGTGCCCAGCAGATGATGGTTCCGCAGAGCGCACAACAACATTTGAGAAGGCACCGCCAATGTGTATCGACGAGAAGAAGTCATACACGGCGACAATGTCAACCAGCGAAGGTGACATCGTCATTGAACTCGACACGAAGAACACTCCGAAGACCGTGAACAACTTCGTGGTGTTGTCTCGTTACAAGTACTACGACGACTCCTACATCTTCCGCACCGATTCGAGCATCGACATCATTCAAGGTGGCGGTGCCACCAACACTGACAGCCCGGGCTACACCATCGAAGATGAAGGCTCTGGCTACAAGTACTCCGAGGGACAGATTGCAATGGCCCGCACGGCCAATCCGAATAGCGCAGGCGGACAGTTCTTCATCATCACTGGACCAAATGCCGCAGCACTCGATGGTCAGGGAACATATGTCGTGTTTGGAAAGATCACCGAAGGGCTTGATGTCGCCAAGGCAATCATGGCTTTGAACTCGGGTTCAGGCGACTTGGGTGGAGCACCTTCACGTGAAGTGAAGATTTCGAAGGTCACTATCTCCGAGAGTTGATGACACCACGACTAGTGGCTGTCACACAATCAGATTCTTCCGCAGAAGTTCGATTGCTTCTGTCGTCACACCAAGAGAACGCGTGGCATTTGTGATGCTTCCATGCTGAGCAAGCACATCACCGACAAGTCGATCCATCGTTTCATAGCTCGCCATCATGTACTGATGTCCCCATTCATTTCCGACCTGTGCAATCTCTGGGTACAACGTCTTCAGCACTGCGCGTGACTCTTCCAACGTTTCAGCTGTGAGTGCGTAGTCACTTGCAATGTCATGTTGCGAGACGCCAAGACACCCGAGAATCAGCATTGTCAAAACTCCGGTGCGATCTTTACCAGCGGTGCAGTGATACACGATTGGCTCCGTCGATCGCTGAGCAACGAGTGTGAATGCGGTGCGTAGTTGATCAACGCTCGACTCGAGCATGCGCAGGTACGAGTATCGAAGTACATCGGCATCGTCGGCGACATCGGGCAGTTCTGGCCGTTTGCGCGTGACATCACCTGTGGGGATGTGGTGAAAGTCAACCGGATGTTGATCGACGGGGAACGTCCCGTGTGACTCAACTTCGTGAGTAGAGCGAAGGTCGATAACGGTCTGTAATCCGAGGCCCCGCACCCGCTCAACATCACGGCGGGTCAATCGGTTGAGGCCGTCAGCCCGAAAAACGCGGCCACGAGCGACACGTCCCCCGGACTGTGTGTCGTAGCCGCCCACATCCCTGAAATTGTGCACGCCTTCAAGTTCAAGTCGTCGGTGAGGAACTGCTTCGGCCATGCGATGACGATAGGGGGCGCAGGTAACGCGATTGGTACTGTCGCGTGAATGGCAAGCGACAACAAGGCATCCCACATCACTCACGTCGGCATCTGCGGTTCCGGAATCATGGGTTCCGGACTCGCGGAGGTGTTCGCCAAAGCTGGCCTTCAGGTGACGGTTCGTTCTCGGCAGAAGGCAACTGCAGAGGCAATGGTCGCTTCAATTGCGAAGGGCCTCGAGAAGCAAGTGACGCGCGAGAAGATCTCTGCTGCAGACAAAGATGCAATCATGTCGCGTCTGTCAGCTACTGACGACATCAAGGCACTTGCTAACTGCGACCTTGTCATTGAATCTGTGGTCGAGGATCTCGCGGTGAAGAAGGCGTTGTTTGCTGAGCTTGATTCCGTCGTGCAACCAAATGCAATACTCGCGACGAACACCAGCACCCTCGCTGTTGTCGAGATGGCGATGGCTACCAAACGCCCAGACAAGGTGTGCGGCATCCACTTTTTCAATCCGGCACCTGCCATGCCACTCGTCGAAATTGTGCGGCCGCTCACCGCCTCCGACGAGACAATTGAAGCTGCTTCGGCGGTGGTCGCGGCATGCGGCAAGAACGGCGTGCACGTGAAAGACCGCGCAGTGCTGAAGACGTTGTACCCAGAGATTGCACAGGTCGGAAATGAATGGGG
>JBJTGC010000184.1:0-2854 GCA_046093725.1 Actinomycetota bacterium | reverse complement strand
GGTGGTGCAGTCAGCAAACACCGTGTAGGCCAGAAGCCCGGATGCAGCAATAGGCGTCGCGTTGTCAATGACAAGTGCCCAGTCATCCACTTCTTTGATGTATCGCCACTTGCCGGTGCTGTTGCGAACGTTCAGCAGCTTGCCTTTATACGGACCAACTTTCGAGGCGGAAAAATAAATGGGGGCCAAGCGATCTCCGAGCACACTCTCGATTCGCCACGGGTACGTACCGGTCGCCAAGTATGACTTTAGGTAGCCATCTGCGCCGATGACTCCGTAGTAGAAGGCTCGAGGTGACGGTGGCAACACGATTTCCCCAGATGGACAACCTCCCGGTGTGATGAAATCAAGCGTCGCAGTGACGTCTGTTTTCCCGGCGCCAGAAAGTGTGTAGGTGAGCTTGTACGACTTGCCCGCCGAGAGACCCTCGATGGTTTTCATGACTCCCGAACCCATGATTCCACCACCACACGCCGGAATCGATGTCATTCCAGTCATCAATGACGACAAGTCTTCAGTTTTTACCTGTGCACCGTTGTTAGTGAGCACGTACTTGAGTGTCGTATACCCGGTGAGATCAAATGTGGAATAACCAGAGATGCTCTTTGAAAGTGTCACTCCTTCGCGGTAATTCGCGCATAAGTCAGCGCGAGACAGAGTGCTCGATTCAATGGCACTGAATTGCACTTCAAGTACAGGTCGTGTTGAACGAGATCGGAACCACGCTTGCGAATCTGTCCAACCAGTGACGGCATTGCTAGCAGTCGACCAACCTTTGGATCCATCAACCAAATCACTTGGTACTTGTGCGGTTACGGCCCGCTTGGTGAACCGAACACCAATGGAGATCTGAGTGTTGATGAAGCGGTGCTGGGAGTACCCCTCGGTGTCGGATAAGAAATTGCCTGTGTATGTCTCGCAATCCGTCCCGTCACACACCTTCACCGGGATTGTTCCCATCATTGGAACTGATGTGTTCTCCGCCCCCGGGCCGAGATAAACGAACAGGCCGAGAGTACCGTCTTCACCATTCAGCAAAATTGGCGGAATGTCAGTTCGTGATGGCGCGGCATGACTGACCTGGCCAACAAAGCCACTCACGCCGACGACGATTGCGAGTACTGCAGCGCATTTCTTCACGAAATGACTCTACGCACATTGCGTGGGTTGTTTTGACGAACCCAGGCTCACCCCAGCTTCCCTTCTGAAACGTGACGTACGATTCAGCCGTAATTATTCGATGAGAGAGCATTTCAGGAGACAACGTGCCAAACACCATGATGGACTATTTCTCGCCGACTGATGGAACGGACGTCGCCCGTAGATCTGACATTGACCACTTGGCGGCAATGATGACCGCGCGCTTTGATCAACTTGACGCACGAGTCAATCAACTTGATAGGAAGCTGATGAGGTTTGGCAATTCACTTGCGGCCCTGCTTGGTATTTCTATCGGCATGGTGATGAACATGATCATGCTGATCGTGCTTCTGCCCTAAGACGTTGTCGACCATCACACAAGATTCAATATGGAACTCATGGAACATCTTCCGCCAAACGGTTGGTCAGACGTGGCCCGAGTAGCTGATGTTCAAAGACTTGAAAAAGGTCTTGGTCGCTTAGATGCAAAGCTGAACATCGTCATTGGGTCTGTATTGGCCACAACTACAGCGGTAGTGGTTTTGCTGATTCAGCTGAATCAGTCGATTTCAGCTCTCTAGTACTGCGCTCAGTTTGCTGCGGAGTTGCTCTTCTTCCGGCGAAGAAGAGCCAGCAGAATGAGCAGCACTACGAGAACAATGATCACCCACAAGATCCACGGCGTGGATCCAGAGCCACTGTCAGCAGTTTCTGCAGGCGACACAGCCGTGTCGCTTGCCTGAACCACCGGCACATTCACGACGGATTCTGTGCCATCGTCGGCAGTGACGGTGAAGGCAATCGAGGTGTCCTCATCGCCTGTCGCCAGCACCGTTGGCTTACCCTTCGTGACGGGAACTGGTGCACCACCGCCAACGCTGGCCGTCACAGTTCCACTATTCGAGCCGACATAAGCCAGCAATGCATCAACGCAAGCATCATCGCAGGCGATTTCTTTCGTACCTGTAGCCACGACGACAGGAACAGAATCCTGAATGGCAGCAGCTGGCACGGCCGCAACAGTCGTGTTGTTCGCTGCAATTGTCACTGCAGGAACACCTTGAGTTTGTTCTGCACCAACTGTTGTAGTGGTCATGTCTGACACGGTGGTTGCAGTGGCATCGAGAGTTGTGTTCGATGATGTGTCGGTCTGCGGCACTTCGTTGCCACTGACTTCCTCGAGTGGTTCACCGGTCTGCTGGTCATTCACTGTCGGTGCCGGATTTTGTGTGGCTTCTGCCGCACGCCCTGTCACCGTGCTCACGCCATTCATGTACCCACGACGTATGGCGTACACATCAACAGTCGCTTCTTGACCCGCACTCAGGCCCGTGATGGTGAGCACGCCAGTTTCAGCAGGATCCAGCGAAGCACCAGCGGTGTCGGGGTCCAACCTAACTTTTGTTTCCCAAATAGGGCTGTAATTCAGAATGGGAACTGTGAATCCGTCGACAGTTGGTGTCACCTCACCGAACACATACGTGAGCGCTGCTTTCAAAGAACTACCCGCTCTTGTTGACTCCGCGGATGAATATCCGGGTCGCTCGACTGTGACAGTTACCGCAGCGGTTTCATCAGGGCTCAAACCCGTCACAACAACAAAACCGTATGAATCAATTGAGGCAATTCCACTTGTTGCCGCTGCTGTGTAGATCTGATTCGCGTCGTAGTTGGAAACCTGCACACTAAAGCCATCAGCAGAAGCAGTAACAGG
>JBJTGC010000183.1:0-4405 GCA_046093725.1 Actinomycetota bacterium | reverse complement strand
GATGTACGAGGCCATGCGTGTGCCGTCGACAGAAGATGTGCACGAAATTCGTGACGTCGACGCGAACGGTGTTCCCTGCCGCCTCTACAAGCCGTCAGCTGACGTGACCGGACTACTCGTGTATTTCCACGGTGGCGGATGGGTGATCGGAAGTGTTGACACACACGATGGCGGCTGTCGCTCACTAGCAAATCGCATCGGTCACGCGGTGCTTTCTGTGGACTATCGACTTGCACCCGAACACAAGTATCCGGCGGCGCTCGAAGATTGCCTGCAGGCACTCCGTTGGGCACACGACAACGGAACGTCGCTTGGCATCGACGCAACTCGCCTCGCTGTTGGCGGTGACTCTGCCGGTGGACATCTGGCGGCTCTCGTTGCGCAACTACAACCTGTGCCACTCAAGTTCCAACTTCTCGTATATCCGGTGACGGATGCGCACATGATTTCGCCGTCATACAAGGAAAACAAAGATGGTCCCTTGCTCACCGCTGATGCAATGCAGTGGTTCTGGGATCACTTCATCGGTGGAGTGGCGCGACCAGATGACCCCCGTGTGTCCCCCATCATGGCCAGCGACACAGTTCTAGCGAGCACACCACCAGCGCTCGTGATCACTGCAGAGTTCGACCCGCTACGTGATGAAGGCGAAGAGTACGGACGCCGACTCATGGAAAATGGAGTGAATGCATCAGTTGCTCGCTATCTCGGCATGTTCCACGGGTTCTTCTCGATGTTTGCGATGCTCGACGATGCGCACGCTGCACATAGCCACGCTGCTGCACTCGTGAAGAAAGCTCTCGACGCCTAGATCAACTGCACAACAGACTGAGTGCTGCTGCAAAAACGTCATCCAACATCTTCTCAGTGAGTTTTCCGGTAAAGGTGTTCTGCTGACTTGGGTGGTACGAACACACCAGCGTCACCGACTGTGCCGGCACCACCACACCGTGTCCGAACTTCGGCTTTGGTCGAATGCCGAACTCTCGACATGCCGCGTCATACGCAAAAGAACCGAGGCACACCACCACTCGCACACTCGAGAGCAGTGAAATCTCTCGGGTAAGGAATCCTCTGCACGCATCACGTTCATCTGGTGTCGGCTTGTTGTCGGGTGGAGCACACCGCACTGCTGCCGCGACATATGCACCCGAAAGCATGAGCCCATCACAGCTATCCGTCGATGTTGGTTGGTTGGCAAGACCGCATTTGTGCATTGCCCGGTACAACCAATCTCCGCTGCGATCACCGGTGAACATTCGCCCTGTTCGGTTTGCACCGTGTGCCGCCGGCGCCAAGCCAAGAACAAGAATTTGCGCGTCTGCATCTCCAAAACCTGGTACCGGCCGGCCCCAATAGGTGTCGTCCTTGAATGAAGCTCGCTTCTCAATAGCCACGCTCTCTCGCCATTCCACCAAACGCGGGCATGCACGACATGACGTGATGTCGGCAATCAGCGCGCTCAGAGAATCGCCATGTGTACCGGTCGACGACATGTGTTTGACCTTAGATTGGCATCACGACACGCATCGCAATAGTTTGCATGTATGCCACGCGCCAAAGCATCTTCATCTCCGACATCCACGTTGATGCTGTTTGTGCGGCACGGTCAAACACCAACCACTGGTCAGGTACTTCCCGGCCGCGCCGCCGGCCTTCACCTCTCAGACAAAGGACGGGAACAGGCAGAGACAGTGGCCCGTCGTTTGGCGGATCTGCCCCGAGTTGACGCCGTGTACGCATCACCGCTCGAACGCGCTCGCGAAACAGCCGCCCCCATCGGGAAGGCTCTCGGTCAGCGTGTCTACATCGAAAAGGGTCTTCTCGAGTGTGATTTTGGGGCATGGACAGGGGCCAAGCTGTCGGCCCTCATGAAGAAGCCGGAATGGTCGACCGTCCAACGTGCGCCTTCGACGTTTCGGTTCCCGGACGGCGAGAGTTTCATCGACATGCAGTCGCGCATGGCAAACACGGTGGACACGCTGCGAGAGCGACATCGTGGGGGTGTCGTCGTATGTGTCAGTCACGCCGACCCAATCAAGGCCCTCATTGCCCATGCCATGGGTACGCACCTTGATTTGTTCCAACGAATTGTCATCGGCACGTGCTCAGTGAGCGCAGTGTCATACATGACGTCGGGTCCCGTGGTTCTTACTGTCAACTCCACCGGTGGTTCGCTGTCAGACTTGCGTCCCAGTTGACATGAGTTTTCTCTACGAGTTCGATGATGCTGATGCATTCCGTACGGGCGCCGTTGGCGAGCCTGGTCAGCGCACTTTCTTCATTCAGATCAAAGCCGATGGTCGTGTGCTCAACGTGAAATGCGAGAAACAACAAGTTGCGGCCATCTCGCAGCATCTTCGAAATCTGCTAAAAGATCTCCCAGAATCTCGATCGATGCTGCCCGACGCCTCGCTTCAACAGAAAGACATCGAAGTTGATTTTGTATTGGGCACCATCGGCCTCGGATATGACCGCAGTGGCATGCGTATGTTCATCCAGCTAGACGAACTGGTCATCGGGGATAGTGATGACACCGAGACCGAGATGACTGCAATGGACGAAGACGACGCGCTCGACGAAGACGACGCGCTGGCAGGTCGGGTGCGTCTATTCATCTCCCCCGAACAAGCTGAGTCCTTCTGCAATGCCGCAGACACCTCGGTGGCTGGTGGCCGTGAGCCATGTCGCTGGTGCGGCGCCCCCAAAGATCCACGCGGACACGCGTGCCCCCGCATGAATTGACCCCATGCCTGGTTTGTACACCACAGATACTGAAGACATTCACTCATTGTTGGCCAATGGCGTCATAGAGGTGATTGGACGTCTTGCAGGAAGCAGCAATGCCACTCTCTTGGTTCGTCTCGAGCACGAAGGCGGACACGGCCACGCCGTGTACAAACCGCTTCGCGGCGAACGTCCACTCTGGGACTTTCCACCAGGTCTATATAAACGAGAGGTTGCTGCCCGCATGCTGAGCGAGATTCTGGAGCTGAACCTTGTGCCAACCACGATCGTGCGCGAAGGACCTTTTGGCGAGGGCTCACTGCAACTCTTCATCGATGCCGATCCGCAAGAGCACTATTTCAGCATTTTTGATTCACGACCTGATTTGCACGATCGTCTGCGCGATTTTGCATTTTTTGACTTCATTGCCAACAACACCGACAGAAAAAGTGGCCATATTTTGCTCGATATGGAAGATCACTTATGGGGCATTGACCACGGCGTGTGCTTCAGCGCGGACTTCAAATTGCGAACTGTCATTTGGGATTTCGCAGACGAAGACATCCCCTCCCACCTCTTGGACGCAGCCGCTCCACTTGTGAGCAAGGTTCCTCTTGGCCTCGCCGCACTTCTCGACGATGATGAAGTTGAGGCTCTGCAGCAACGGGTGAGGTACCTATTGGAAAATCCTCAGTTTCCTATTGACCACTCGGGTCGACGCCACCCATGGCCCCTCATCTGATGACGTCCGAAGGCTCAGACCACATCAACGAGGGTTGGCGACAACTTGTAGATCGAGTCGACCTAGATGGCCTCGTTCGTCTTGTTGACGACACCGTGTCTGATCGCGACTGGGCACGTCTCGTGCGGATACGCGACGCTTGCACTTCGGCAGTGAAAACCGGTCGTCAAGTGTGGCCTATTGCCACACTTGCGAACTACCGCTTGGCACTGTGGGCCCCGGCAGAATTTGCATGTCGATCACTCGATGATTCACTTCGCACATTCATGCCAGGTCCGATCAGTGAAATTCTCGCCGTCCATCACTCGTGGGGTGACATTGCGCCGTATCTTGAATCGTCTCCTGATCGTTCACTTGTTGCACATGAGCGAGCACTTCGAGGAGACATCATCGACTCGAACGAGTTCACGACGCTCGATATGCCCTTTGCCCTTCAGTCTTGGGAGCCTTCGTACGACATACCGACATACACGGATGATGGCGGACAATTCCCTGCGCCACCGGCTCCGTCAAGAACAAGTGTTACTTCAACTTCATCGGAAATCATCGATGATCCTGACACAACCACAGCTTTTCGCCTACTGGTGGAACCGTGGACCGCAGCGTCGAATGGTCGTGCTGACATTGCGATAGTCGAAGGTGATGGCCTCGCAGCATTGGGTGCCCTCGGCGTGAATGATGCAGCGCGTTGCGAGATTGACAGTTCACTCGCCCTTCGGTGGTTGGTGTGGGCCGCATCAAGTGGTGGTGCTCACGGACGGCGACGCGGCCGTGCGAACGGACGATCACTGACGTGGTGGTTCCTGCACCAATTTCTCGACCTTGGTGATGCATGGCCAACTGATCCAGATGAACTCGGAGAACGCATCTCTGACCTGACTTTTCATCTCTGGGACACCAACGAACCAACGACGGGCTGGTCATTGCAACTCACCA
>JBJTGC010000182.1:0-2280 GCA_046093725.1 Actinomycetota bacterium | reverse complement strand
CCTTGACACGAACACCTGTTCGGGGCAAACTATCGAACACCCGTTCGTTACGGTGCCAAGCAACCCAAGAAACCCCAGCCAGAACCGCCCAGTTCAGCCCCTTCCACAAGGAGACCCCCATGAGCACCATCACCCACCTCGATCCGCTCCTCGCGCCGCGTCGTCCCGTCGCCCGACCAGCTGCCCGCGTCGGCACCGGGGCGACGCCGCGACCCATCATCATTCGGCGTCGCGCCGTTCTGGCGGTCGTGGCGATTGCTGTCGTCGCAACAGGTGTGCTTGGTAGCCGCGCCATGGCCACTCAGCCGACGAGTGGCGACATCAATGTGCCCCGCACGGTGGTTGCTCAACCAGGCGACACCATCTGGGGCATTGCGCGCAACCTCATGCCACATGGCGATATCACCGAACTCGTCGATGTTCTGGTCCGCATGAACGGAGATCAAATCTCCGCCGGCCAGATCATTCGCATCCCCTGATCCCCTGTCCGTGCGAGATACGGACAGGGGAGACAGAAAGTAAAGAAAACCCCGCACTACTCTGGGGACGTGCATTGTCCGGTGTGCAAACACGACGACACGAAAGTGATCGACTCTCGGTCCGCAGAGGACGGGAGTGCTATTCGTCGGCGCCGAGCGTGTCCTGAGTGTTCGTATCGTTTCACAACGTACGAACGTTTGGAGGGGGCCCCGCTCATGGTGCTGAAGCGGTCGGGCGAACGCACTCCATTTGACCGTTTGAAGGTTGCCTCTGGGGTTCGCTCAGCGTCGAAGGGCCGCGCGGTCACCGAAGAGCAGATCGATGTATTGGCTGAATCGGTCGAAGATGAAATTCGTCTGGCGGCTGCTGCAGGTGAGGACATCACCACCTCGCTGATTGGTCACGCGGTGCTCGAGCGTTTGAAGGCGCTCGACGAAGTTGCGTACATGCGCTTTGCGAGTGTGTACAAGAACTTCGATGGCGCAGCAGACTTCCGCCGCGAACTTGCGTTGCTGAAACAGTCCTGAGTTACTTCGACGTCGGTTCGTAGCGACAGAACACAAAGTCGCCGTCACGTAACACACGCGTCAGTCGAAAATCATGAGGCACCGGCAGTTGGGTGACAATGTGATCGGCGCTTCCACCAACGATGTTCGGCGACAGTGTCAGGTTGATCGCGTCGACAAGCCCGAGCGTGAGTAACTGTGCATTGAGCACTGCGCCACCTTCGACTTGAATGAATGAGCCACCAAGTTGTGCGATGGTGGCTGCAAGGTCGACCGCACCGACGCCCACTCGAATGTTTCTCGCGTCCACTGCCGGTGCATCGACGGGTAACACGAGCACGCCACATCCCGACGTGAACAACTCACTTGTGGTGTCGACGTTTCCGCGGTGGCTCACCACGGCAACCTGAAGATCGCTGCGGCTTGGACGGTGATAGTGCTCGGCTCGCACCGTTCCGGCCCCAACCAACACTGATGTCGCTGCAGAGCGGAGCGCAGAAAAAGCAGCTTTGTCGGGTGGGCCACCAAGGGGGCCGGACACGCCGTCGACTGCGATGGCACCATCGATGGTGCTGATCATGCAGATCTCTACTTGAGGCCGACCATCTGCATGTGGCGTGCGCTGATAGCCGAAAGCCTCGAGTGCCGAAATGTCGCCGTCGGTGCCTGCAGCGTCGTGAGATTCGGCGAAGACCACTTGCACGCCGTCAGCATACGAACGGCTCGGTCGCCAGCGAACGGCTCATGTGGCAGGGTATGACCATGGCTGACCAGAAGGCTGACACCGCAAGTCGTATTCCGGTTCGCACCGCGTACCGCACGTGTCCTTTGTGCGAGGCCACTTGTGGTCTTGAAATATCGGTCGACGCAAATGATCAGATCGTGCGCATCAGGGGAGACAAAGACGACGTCTTCAGTAAAGGTTTCATCTGCCCAAAGGGCAGCACCTTGAAGCAGTTGCACGAGGATCCAGATCGCTTGCGCAGACCATTGGTGAAGCGCGACGGGCAACATGTGGAAGTTTCCTGGGACGAAGCGTGGAACGTGGTTCGCAACGGACTCGCACGTGTCATCGACACTCACGGACGCTCGTCAATGGCGGTGTACATGGGAAATCCTGGTGCGCACAATCTTGCTTCGATGACCTTCAATCGCGCGGTGAATCTGGCGCTCGGTTCCTTCAACCGTTTCAGTGCATCAACAGTCGATCAGATGCCAAAACACGTCGCCGGTGGTTTCATGTTCGGAACTGGCATCACCATTCCCGTGCCAGATCTTGATCACACCGATTACC
>JBJTGC010000181.1:0-5530 GCA_046093725.1 Actinomycetota bacterium | reverse complement strand
GTTTCGATCGTTTCGGCTTCTTCTTTGCCCGGTTCACGAAGATGCGTATGTAGATCCACGAAGCCAGAGGAGACATAACAGCCAGTCGCATCAACGACGGGGAGATCGCTGTGCGATTGATCTGGCGCCACGACGAATCCGTCGCGCACCACCACATCCGTCTCTATGTTTCCGTCTGGGTTGACGACCGTCCCACCCCGTATGACAAACGACTTCACTCGGCACCTCCCGTCGGCGGCACCGAGCCGCCGCTCAACACCGTGTACAACACCGACATACGCGCACTGACCCCAGTGCGCACTTGCTCAAGGATTCGAGAACCAGGAAGGTCTGCAGGATCAACCAGGATCTCAACTCCGCGATTCATAGGCCCTGGATGCAACACAAGTGCATCTTGCTTTAGTTGGCGAGCACGATGCGGAGTGAGTCCGAACCTTGCCGAGTACTCACCCAGTGACGGCACGAGAGCTGCATCCATACGTTCGCGCTGCATGCGCAGCAGGTAGAGGACATCGATGTCACCAACGACATCATCAAGGGCATCAACGGTGCGCACAGGCCAGTCGATGAACTCTGGTGGCAAGAGTGTCCGCGGCGCGACAAGCACGACTTCTGCACCGAGCATCGTGAAGGCCTTGATGTTGCTCCGAGCCACCCGGCTGTGCTTCACATCTCCGACAATGGCGACGGTACGCCCGGACAAATCATTTCCGCAGCCGAATGACCGCGTAATGGTGTGACAATCAAGCAAGGCTTGCGTGGGATGTTGGTGCCAGCCGTCGCCCGCGTTAATCACCGATGCATCAGTCCATTCTGTGATCATGTGTGGCACACCACTCGACTTGTGTCGCACCACGAATGCGTCAACCCCCATCGCCGAGAGAGTCTCAATCGTGTCTCGCAGGCTTTCACCCTTGTTCACACTCGAGGTGCCGACGTTGAAAGTCATCGTGTCAGCCGAGAGCCTTTTGGCAGCAGTTTCAAAACTCAGTCGAGTGCGAGTGCTGTCCTCGAAGAAGACACTTGCCACTGTTCGGCCTCGAAGTGCAGGAACCTTCGGCACAGGTCGACCACCGATCTCGACCATATGGTCAGTGAGATCAAGAAGCGATGTCAATTGCGCAGTTGTCAGCTCTTCGATGGACAAGAGGTGCTTCATGACGCCGCCCTCTTTCCTGCTGCTTTTTCAATCGGCGCCGAGATGACATAGACACCAGTCATCGACGCGTCGACTTCATCAGAGAGATGGGTGGGAATGTTCTTGCCGACAAAATCCGGCCGAATGGGCAGTTCGCGATGACCCCGATCAACGAGAACAGCGAGCTGTACCGCTCGGGGTCGACCGTGGTCGAGCAGCGCATCCAACGCTGCACGAACGGTACGACCCGTGTACAACACATCGTCGACGAGCACCACCGTGTTTCCTGTGATGTCGACTGGAATGTCAGTGACTGCAGCAGGCACGACGGGACGAAGGGCGATGTCGTCGCGGTACATCGACACATCGATGGAACCAACAGGCACCTCCACCTGTCCCTCGAAGCGAGAGATGCAGCGAGCAATCTCCTCTGCGATCCACACACCGCCACGTTGCATACCGACCAAGACGAGTCCCGCGACTCCTGAGTTGCGCTCAACGATTTCGTGAGCAACGCGCGTCAGAGCGCGCCCCACATCGGTGGCCGACAGGACCTCGGCCCGACGATCCACAGCCATCAGCGAGTCGACGAGACCGTGATGCTTCGCACAAAAAAAGCGCCGGGTACAGCCCAGCGCGTCATTCCAGATGTTTCCATGTTGTCCTCCCGTCCGAGCCTCACAGGACCCGATTTACGGCACTACTCACTCTACACGGACAATCTGCAGTTGTAAAGAGCTGTACCTCAACTGTCAGCGCGCTTGAAGAGTTGCCAATAGGCGTTCGTCTCTATGAGCTGGAACTCGTCTTGTACCCGCCTCCAGTCCTCTTCGACGACCGCCTCTTTCAGCACCGGCAGGATGACGTATTCGATGGAGTCGGCCTCTGGTCGACGAGTGTCATTCAGGGCTGGGTCGGGGCCGTAATAAAAGACTCGAAACGGGTTCGGAAAGAAATACACCTCGCGACGATTCGACATGTGCGTCGACAACACGTGATACACCGACACAACTGCGTCATTAGGCACCCGCCCCATGATGTCGCGAGCAGCAATGTTTCGGGGGTCGCTAACAATTGCTTGAGGGATGGGTCGTTGGGCGAACGAATACGGCGACCACAGCACGGAGGTCCAGAGAGTGCACGCACACACAATGCCCACCAACCACTTGCGCTGATCTACCCGCGCCTTGGCGGTGGAAGCAACTGTCGCAAACATCAAAGCCGGTACTGCAATCAGTGAGTAGTGAAATTCGATGTTGAACTGGTACCAAAAGTTACTGACGATATTTGCGGTCAATACGAATGCCGAGATCAACACCAGATCAGGGGCGCCGATAAGAACAAACCCAAATGGTGCAACCATCTGCCAGATGTAGAACGGCCTGTTGTCTCCAATCAGATACTTCGACACTTCACCGGGTTTTGTGAGCGTCTGCTTGACAAAACCCCACGGCCCCCCGAAGGGAATACGGTCGCCCAAGCGTTCGCGTTGAACCACATAAAAGCCGATTGCAGTCATCGCCACAGATGCAGCAACCGTCATCATGCCTTTCGTTCGATCGCTTCGCCACGCCACCCACAATCCGATCGGCACCACGATCACCATCGCGTCTTCCTTCACCAGAAGTGTCAAGAAGATGCCAATCGCAAAGATTCTCCATTTCCGCTCAACAGCGCCGTACAACGCAAGTGGCACAGAAAGCCCGTACATGGCGTCGGGATGAAAGTTCTCGAACGAGAACCTCGACACCGCAGGGTTCAGCAACCATGCAGCAGAAAAGGCAAAAGCAAACCACTCGTTCTTAAGTCGGTTACGAGCGAAGAAGTACACCACCACCGCCCCGCTGGCTACCAGACCCGCCTGAATCACGAGAAGTGTCGACGCGCCTGGAAACACCCAGTACAAAGGTGCGAAGAGAAACAGAACGGGTTGAAAATGGTCACGAAGGCTGTTCATGCCGTTCAAGGTCACGAACGGCACCTCGAAACGAGACAGCAACCAGGTTGCCTGATCAAAGATTCCGATGTCGTAGGCCGACGTGCCGAAGGCATCGTGGATCGACACCGTTCGAGACGCAGTCCAGATGAAGAACCAAGAAACAGCGGCTACGAGGGCAGCGCGCGGCGCAAACCGGCGGCATACATCGGACCGCGACGTGCGATCAGCGAACTGAGCGAGCAACCGCAGCGAGGACGCCATTGACAAAACGACCCGAGTCATCGGTGGAGAAACGCTTTGCCAGCTCGACAGCTTCATCAATGATGACTGCAACCGGCGTGTCCGTACGTGACACCAGCTCGAATGTGGCGATACGGAGGATCGTTCGGTCTATCGCTGGCATGCGCTCGAGTGTCCAGCCCTTCGAGTGCGATGCAATGAGGGCATCGATATCTGCGCGACCCTGTTCTACGCCATCAGCGAGCTCCTTAGTGAGCCCAACGTAGATTGCCGAATGTTGATCGACGACGCTCGTTAAGCGTTCTGAGCGCTGCTCACATTCATACAGCAAGATCAACGCTTGCTCGCGCGCGTCACTTCGTTCGTCGACACGCTCGTGCCCATTGCCAGAAGCCATCAGACGCGAGTGACGTACTCGCCTGAGCGGGTGTCGACCTTCACTCGATCGCCAATGTTCACAAACAGGGGCACCTGGATGACGAGGCCGGTTTCGAGTGTTGCGGGCTTGCGCGCACCAGACACACGATCGCCCTGAACTCCCGGTTCGGTCTCAGCGATCGTGAGTTCAACCGCTGCCGGAATTTCCACAGACACGATGTCACCGTTGTAGAGCGCGATGATGGCCATCATGGACTCCGTGAGGTAGTTGGCGGCATCACCAAGTGCAGTCGGTGCAACGTGCATTTGGTCGTATGACTCAGTATCCATGAACACGAAATCAGATCCGTCCTTGTACAAGAACTGCATGTCGCGCTTGTCGAGGATGGCCTGCTCCACCCTGACGCCGGCATTGAAGGTCTTGTCGAAAACATTGCCGTTGCGAAGATTGCGAAGCTTCGTGCGCACAAATGCGCCGCCTTTGCCCGGCTTGACGTGTTGGAATTCGACGACGGTGAACAAACCGTTGTCGAGCTCGAGCGTGATGCCGTTCTTCAAGTCGTTGGTCGTTATTGCGGGCATGACAATTCCTTGGGGCTGTGGGTGAGGACTTCTCGTCCGTCGGCCGTAATGAGCACCAAATCCTCGATTCGGACTCCACCGACGCCCACACGATAGAGCCCTGGCTCCATCGTCACCACCTCACCGATCTCCAAGATCGCGTGCTGTCGCCTGTTGATAAGCGGTTCTTCGTGTATGACGAGACCTACTCCGTGGCCCGATCCGTGCAAGAAGTGTTCCTCCACACCGTGAGCCCGAAAAACGGCCCGCACTTTTTCGTCCACCTCGAATGTGTCGACGCTCGGGCCCATGGACGCAACACCAAGGGCCTGCGCCTCACGGACAACATCTGCAAACAGACGAATCTCGCTCGATGCAATCGCAGGGACATACGTGCGTGTCATGTCAGATCGATAACCGTCGACCTCCGCACCCATGTCAATGATGACGACGTCCGATGCCTCGATCACACGGTCAGCGGGCCGATGATGAGGCATCGCGCTGTTGGGCCCACCAGCAACGATGGTGTCGAACGACGTGCGGTCTGCCCCATTATTCAGCATGTGTGCATCGAGACGATTGCGAACCTCACGTTCGGACTTGCCCGTCAAGCCGTCAGCACACACCTCACGCAAGGCCGCGTCTGCAATGAGGGCACTACGAGCAATGCGCGCTATTTCAGCCTCATCCTTCTTGCGGCGAAGCGTGCCGAACGGATGATTCAGCGGGCGAAGCCGCGCGGTGACCGTATCGTTCAATTGCTGATGTTCAGCGACTGTGACATCACGGGCATCGAACACGATGTCGCCCGCTCCGACAATCTTGCGAATGGCGTCTGTCTTGTCGCTCGGCTGCTGAAGTACACAGATATTCACAGGTGCGCCTGCTGCAGCACATTGTTCTTTAGCTTGAGTGACGTATCGACCATCAACCAACAGATGAATCTGTCGCCCAGACGCGTCGACAACAGCCGTGGCGGTCGAACCACTGAACGTCGTCATCCATCGGATATTTGGCAACGACTGAACATAGAGACAGGCGACGTCATTCGCATCACACCATTCCCACAACCGTTCGAGTCGATGCGTGACTCGAAGTGCCGGTAGGTCCACGGCTTCCTACGAATTCGAGCTGCGGTTCGAAGAGAGCAGCGAAACGAGCGCATGAACTGCGATGTCATAGCTGAGTGCTCCGAAACCGGAGATAGTGCCAGCAGCCAGGGGCGCAACGACACTCGTGTGCCGAAAATCTTCGCGAGCACTCGGGTTGGACAA
>JBJTGC010000180.1:0-2588 GCA_046093725.1 Actinomycetota bacterium | reverse complement strand
CGCACTTGCAGCGATTTGTTCTGGAGTGAGTCGGATGCCGCTGTAGACGACTTCCATTCCTGCATCACGTGCTGCAACAGCAATTTGTTCCGCACCATTTGAATGGCCATCAAGACCAGGTTTCGCCACGAGGAATTTTGGCGGGCCGCCCGCCAACTTCTTCACAAATGACGCCACGTCCGCCAACTCATGTGAGCGTCTACCAACGGCGGCCGACACACCGGTTGGGGCTCGGTATTCGCCGAATACTTCTCGCAGCACGCCAGCCCACTCACCGGTGGTGCCGCCGGCACGAGCCAGTTCGATGGAGGCAGTCATGATGTTCGTGGTGCCCTCAGCGGCGCGACGAAGGTCGTTGAGCGCCGCCTGCACCCTGGCGGCATCGCGTGCGGTGCGCCAAGCGTTGACATCAGCGATGGTCTCGGCTTCAACGGCGGGGTTGACGGTGAGAATGTTGTCGTTGCCACCAAGGGGAGAGGCCTCGCTCTCGGTGTACGCATTGACCCCGACCACAACTTGGTCACCCGCTTCGATGCGGCGTGTGCGGTCAGCCATTGAGCGCACGAGACGACCTTTCAGTTCGTCAATGGCAGCAAAAGCACCGCCCATGTCGAGAACCTCGTTCAACTCAGCCCATGCGGCGTCGCGCAACTGCGCTGTTCGAGATTCAACGACGTGTGAACCGTCGAAGATGTCGTCGTATTCGAGCAGGTCAGTTTCGAAAGCCCACACTTGTTGCATTCGAAGTGACCACTGCTGGTCCCAAGGCCGAGGAAGTCCGAGGGCTTCATTCCATGCCGGTAGCTGCACACTTCGAGCACGTGCGCGCTTCGACAAAGTGACAGCCAACATTTCAAGCACAATGCGCTGAACATTGTTCTCAGGTTGCGCCTCGGTGAGTCCGAGCGAGTTCACCTGAACTCCGTAGCGGAAGCGACGAGCCTTGGCATCTTTCACGCCGTAGCGCTCTGTGCCGACACGATCCCAAAGCTCGGTGAACGCTCGCATCTTGCACACTTCTTCGATGAATCGAATTCCGGCGTTCACAAAAAACGAAATTGAGCCGAAGACTTGGTCGAATTGATTGTCATCAACTTGACCACTTGCGCGAACAGCATCGAGTACATCGATAGCCGTGGCAAGTGAGTAGGCGATCTCCTGAACCGGGGTCGCACCTGCTTCCTGCAAGTGATACGAGCACACGTTCATCGCGTTCCACTTCGGTGCATTGTGCGTACACCATGCAACCATGTCGACAATCAGGCGACGTGATGCATCGGGGGGAAAGATGTAGGTACCCCGGGAGAGATATTCCTTGACGATGTCGTTCTGCGTTGTTCCGCGGAGTTCCTTCGTAGTGGTGCCTTGCTCTTCAGCATTGGCCACATACAACGACAACAGCCACGCAGCAGTTGCGTTGATGGTCATCGACGTGTTCATTGTTCCGGGTGGAATTCCGTCGAGCAGTGTGCGCATATGTCCTAGGTGAGCGACAGGAACACCGACTTTGCCGACTTCTCCATGTGCGAGTAGATGATCAGGGTCGTACCCCGTCTGTGTCGGCAAGTCGAAAGCAATGGACAAGCCGGTCTGACCTTTGGCCAAGTTGGTGCGATACAGCTCGTTCGAGGCCTTGGCGGTGGAGTGACCGGAATACGTCCGCATGAGCCACGCGTCATCGTGACGAGGTGTTGACACCCACAAAGTATGCCTGCAAGACCTGCGGTCTGGTGCAGGCGTGAGTCAGATGACTGAGACGACAGTGTCAGTGGTGTGGGGAGGTGGCGGCATTGAGGCGCGCCAGATACTCGTTTCGTGGCACCTCCGAGACCCCTAGGGAACGCAGATGATCGGTGGCCCACTGGGTGTCAAGTAGCGACATGCCGGCCAATTGCATCATTTCGACCAAGAACCACAGCGCAACCTTTGATGCGTCTCGCTCAAGATGGAACATTGATTCGCCCGCAAAGAACCGCTCGAGTCGCACCCCATACAGACCGCCGACAAGCTGATGATCGTTGTTCCAGACTTCGACACTGTGGGCAATTCCCAAACGATGTAGTTCGATGTACGCATCAATGAATTCGGAGGTGATCCACCCACCGGTGCGGCTGACGCTTGAACACGCTGTAATGACATCAGGGAATGCTTGGTTGATGGTCAATGTAAACCGTTTACGACTTTGGCGAAGCGACCGTGTGATTCGAAGATCATCGAAGTTCAAGACACCACGTTCTATTGGTGACCACCAACCCAGCATCGAATGTTTGCGGTCGAGGTACATGGGGAACAAACCCCGTGAGTACGCATCGACAAGTGTCGATGGTTCAAGGTCTGCACCTACACAGACGACATCGTCGTCAGGCCAGGTGTCGACGTTGGGGAAACCCCAACGACTAGGAGGTATAGAACCCTGCACCGCTCTTGCGGCCGAGTTTCCCGGCCGCGACAAGGCGTCGAAGCGTCGGCACTGGTGCAAAATTCGGATCCCCAAACTCTGCGTAGAGCGCTTCAAGTATTGACAGCGAAGTGTCGAGTCCGACCAAGTCGAGCAATGCAAACGGTCCCATCGGGAAGTTGCAGCCACC
>JBJTGC010000179.1:0-3537 GCA_046093725.1 Actinomycetota bacterium | reverse complement strand
CATTGTCCACCTACGACGGTGAGCCGTTGGTGGGCTCCATCACAGTTCCCGTCTCAGTTGTTGTCACCACGAAAGACACATTGGTTCCAACTGACAAGCAACGCGCATTGGCCAAAGCTGCCGCAGCAGAAGTGTTCGAATTACCAGCCGATCACTTCGTGACCTTCCAGGGACCACGTGAATATGTGGACGTTACGCTGAAGGCCGTTGACGCTGTTGTGAGCCGTTGTCGAGCTGCTCGCTGAGACGCATGATGGCGTCGGTCAGCTCTTCGAGGTGATTCTTCAAGTCTTCGGTTGTCACAACGTCGTTCAGCGCCAAGCGAACACCCGCCAATTCGCGCGCAAGGTATTCGGTCTCAGCCTGCGTACGCGCAGCAACGGCGCGGTCAACCTCAAGTTGTTCACGGTCACGATCTTCTTGCCTGTTCTGCGCAAGCAGGATGAGCGGTGCGGCATATGCGGCCTGCAATGACAAAGCCAAGGTGAGCAAGATGAATGGGTACTTGTCGAAACGCCATTCCTCGATGAATACGTTCAACAGAATCCACACGAACACAATGACGCTCTGCAGCACCAGGAACCGTGCAGTACCCAGCCAGCGAGCGATTGCTTCGCTGAACTGGCCGAATGCATCTTGGTCGTAGTGAATACCGACGCGTCGACGCTGACGTGGAGTGGATAGGTCGCGAACTCTCATGACGCCACCAGCTTCTGATGACGACGCCAGCCACGAGGCAACATGCGGTCGAGAACGTCGTCAACCGTGATGGCACCGAGGAGACGACCTTGATCGTCACACACGCCAACCGACAACAAGTTGTATGAGGCCAGACGCTCTGCCACTTCACGCTCGGAAATATCGGGTGAGATGGTGGGCTCTTTCACCAGACAACGTGACAACTCACTGCTCGGTGGTTCGCGCAGTAGACGCTGCAGGTGAACGACACCCAAGTACGTGCCAGTGGGCGCTTTGAACGGCGGCTGCACCACAAACACTTGTGCAGCGATCGAAACCAACCACTCTGGGTCGCGCACTTGCGCGAGCGCTTCGGCGACAGTGTTGGTGGGACCCATGATGATGATTTCAGGTGTCATCAACGAGCCGGCAGTGCCTTCGGCATAAGACAACAATTGACGCACAACCGCGGCATCGTCTTCGTCCATTGCTTCGATGACTCGCGAGCGTTGTTCGCCTGGCATTTCAGCAAGAAGGTCGACGAGGTCGTCGTATTCCATTTCGTCGAGAACGTCAACGAGACGGTCGAGGTCGAGCGAGGCGATGAGGTTCACCTGTTCGTCTTCTGGCATTTCTTCGAGCAGGTCGGCGAGTCGATCATCATCCATTTCGCGGGCAAGCAACTGACGCTGAGCAAGTGGAAGGGCACGCACAACCGCAGCAACGTCACTTGGGTGCATGTCACGAAGGCGTGCAGCTTCGGCAGCCATTTCAGTGGTGCCGGCGAACATGGCGCCGACGTCGTGCCAGTCAACGAGGCGATAGCTAGCGCGACGACCAAGTACCGCACGTCGCGAAAGGCGCACCTTCGACACTTCCCAACCGTTTTCACGGTTGTTGGTGGTCGGTCGCAGTGCGACATCGCTGATGGTTTCGTCACCAAAGCGCTTGTCGATGATGTCGGCGGCCAATAAGTGCTCGCCAGCGCGCGGCTTGAACGGGTTGAGATCAACGTCCCAACTACGCAGGCGCACACCGTTTGGGTCAAGACCACTGAGGCGCGCAGCATTCACGAAGATGCGTCGGCGTTGGCTGGTAGCCACAAATCCGGTCACCCGCGGGGCGGCGCCGGGTCGGCCGGGCACCACGACAATGTCGTCGATTCGGCCGATGGGCGAGCCGCCAGCGTCGAGGAGCGGCAGGCGCATGATTCGGAATGCATAAATGAGGTCGCCTGCCATACGGGCAAGGGTACCTGTGACTTCTCCGGCTGTGGCGACGCTTTACGCGCTGTTCATCACAGCGGCGACTGCTTCGCGTACGCGGTCCTTCTGGATTTTGCCCATGGGGTTGCGCTCAATGGTGTCGATGACCACGATTTGCTCGGGGCACTTGTACTTGGCGAGACCAAGCGACACGCAATGGCTTGCCACGTCGGCAACTGAGAGCGACTCGGCATTTTCCAGCACCACAGCCGCGACCACCCGTTCACCGGTGGCTGGGTCGGGAAGCCCGATGACGGCCACATCGCGCACATTGGGGTGGAACAGCACAGCCTCTTCAACTTCAGTCGCCGAGATGTTCTCCGCATTGCGAATGACAACATCTTTCAGGCGTCCAGTCACTTGTATGTGACCACGGGCATCGATGGTGGCGAGATCACCGGTACGAAACCATCCGTCAGAAGTGAAGGCATCGGCATTCAACGTGTCATCGACGTAACCGAGAAAGCCCTGCACTCCGCGCAGTTGTAATTCCCCGTTTTCAACTCGTGCTTCACACCCAGGTCCGATTGGTCCCACATCAAGACCCAACTTCTCTTGTCGCCACCATTCGCCAGTTACATTCGGAAATTCTGTGAGGCCGTACAGACCAGCCGCCCCGCGAACACCCAGTACGTCGATGAGTTCTTCATTCACCTCTTGTGGTGTCGGCGCACCACCTGCAACGACGAGCCGTACGTGAGGAAACAGTCGCTGTTCTCCGACTGCACGTTGAGCAGCGATGTATGCGCGGAAGAACGGAATGGCAGAGCCAAGAAGCGTTGGCTTGTGCCCGGCCATTCGAGGCGGAGTCTCTACGGGGTCGAACGAATCGAACAACACCAACTTCATGCGAGTACGTAATGCGGTAGTGAGCATGGCGATGCCACCGATGTGAGTAAACGGCCAAGCAATGGGGTACACGTCGTTCTCATTCAACTCACACCGTTCAATCAAGGCGAGCGATGCAGACATGGCCGATATGTCAGTGTGTCGAACACCTTTGGGCGTCGAGGTGGTTCCAGATGAGTAATACACCCAGCGACATTCATCTCCTCGCGTTGGTTCTCGCGGTAACGACACATCAGCGGCGCGGGGTAGTCGCACTGGTGTTGCTGTTGTGACTTGCGATTCGTAGTCCAGTGCAACGTATGGAATACCAAGCTCAACCGCCATCTGTTCGTGATTAAAACCGCGCCACGTCTTTGGAACCACAAGAAGTGTTGTGCTCAATTGTTGACAGATATGTCCAACTTCTTTGTGCCGCAGCACGGGGATGATGGGGTTTTGAACGACGCCGAGTCGGGCACCTGCAGCCAACATGACAGCGGATTCCAAAGTGGTGGGCAACTGCCACGACACCACGTCGCCCGGAGAGACTCCGAACGACGTCAGACCACCAGCAACGAGCAGTGCCTCCTCACGTAACTGTGCCGCCGTCAACGACCGGCCATGGTCATCGGCTAGTAACACCGCGTCAGGGGACAAGCGGGCCACGTCATCGATCAACCTCCAGAACGTGTCCCCCACGGGCGCCACTATGGCACGAGAGACCCATCCCGCTAGCCTGTGCTTTCCCTCGGGGACGTAGCTCAAT
>JBJTGC010000178.1:0-2935 GCA_046093725.1 Actinomycetota bacterium | reverse complement strand
ATCTGTTCGTGACCGAAGTGGGCGCTCGGCGACCGGACCTGTTCCGGGGGCCACATCGATTCCAAACCCGACGGCATGCGGTGGCACAACGATGTCGCTGTACAAGACCGCTGCATCGACTCCGTAGCGACGAACCGGTTGAAGTGTGATCTCAGCGGCAAGGTCGGGCTTCTTTATTGCCTCGAGAATGCTTCCTTCCCCGCGAATGGCGCGGTACTCGGGCAAACTGCGACCGGCTTGCCGCATGAACCACACTGGTGTGTGCACACTTCGCTGACCCTTTGTGGCAGCAAGGAATGACTGGTTCATCACAGTGTCTCGAACTTGGTCACTTGCGACGAACGCGACCACGAAGTGCTGTGAAGGCGAGCGTGAACGACACCATCGCCACGATGCCAGATGCGAGGAAGGCCTGCAGAATCGCGGTGCTGTCCCAGCCTTGCAAGATAAGAGTGCGCATACCCTCTAGCAAATATGTAGTCGGGTTGAAATTGGCTGCGATCGACAACCAACCGGTGAGTTGATCTTTCGGCACATACGCGGTGGTGAGAAAAGCAAATGGAAAGAACAAGAGGAAGGCGTTGTTCACTGCCGTCGGGTTGCCCGTGCGAAGCGCGATTGCGTACGGAAACCCGGTGAATGCGATTCCCCAAGATGCGCCGATGAGTATGAATACAAGCATTCCGAGGATTCCGGTTTCGAAACCGACACCGATGATGAATCCCAGGATGAGCACGGGGATGATCATCACGATGACAACGGCGAGGTCGGCGATCATGAGCCCGATCAGCAAGGTGGTTCTGCTGACTGGCGTGAGGAGCAGTCTGTCGAAATAGCCGTCTTGTACGTCGACCACGAGCGAGCCTGCGCGCGAAATTCCGGTGACTGCGAAGATGACGGACACTGGTAGTTGGAAACCCTTGAAGTCGAAACCTGGCGGCAAGTTTCCTTCTACGAAGCTTTGCAGGCTGCCGATGTTGACGATGAGGAAGAACAGGGGCACGGCCATGCCTGGAATGATGGCCTCAAGGTCGCGCGACGCAAGTCGAAGTGCGCGCAAAGCAACCGACGTGAGGTCGCTCCAGAAACCCGCGTGGCGAGGCGTGATGCGGTCAGTGCGTGAGTTCATGCCGTGACCGACTCTTCTTCGTTTGCATCCATTCGCGAACCAGTGGTGTGAAGGAACACGTCGTCGAGGGTTGGAGTTCGCAAAGTGAGTTCGCTCACTTTGATGGAGTTGTTTGACAAAGTGACAGCAACTGGGCTGATCGCCGATGCACCGTGTGCAGTGGCAATGACGAGTTGGTCTCCGGACACTTCGACTGAATCAAGATCGGATAGTGCAGCGAGTACTTGCGCAGCTCGGGCACCATCGCCACTTCCAACCTTGGCGATGATGACATCGGCACCAATCGAACGCTTGAGCTCATCGGGAGTTCCCTCGGCAACAATCTTTCCGCGGGCGATGATGCCGACACGATCGGCAAGTTCGTCAGCCTCTTCCAGATATTGCGTCGTGAGAAAGATGGTGATGCCCAATTGCTTGTTGAGGTACCGCACTTCGTCCCACACTGCTGCTCTGCTGGTGGGGTCGAGGCCTGTTGTTGGTTCATCGAGGAACAACACCTCTGGTTGATGAACTAATGCGGCAGCAAGATCGAGGCGGCGCTTCATGCCCCCTGAATATGTGGCAATTCGATCATCGATGGAGTCACCGATGTTGACCAATTGGAGAAGTTCGTCGACGCGACGAAGTCGAACGTCTTTTGGAAGGCCATACAAACGACCTTGCATGTCGAGAAGCTCGCGTCCGGTCTGTTTCGGATCGAGGGCGGCTTCCTGAAGCGCCACACCGATTCGTAGCCGCACATCATCGGCTTCGGTGTCGATGTTGAATCCGGCTACGGATGCAGTTCCATCGCTTGGTGAGAGGAGCGTGGTGAGCATGCGCACGGTTGTTGATTTGACGGCGCCGTTCGGGCCAAGGAACCCGAAGATCTCTCCGCTGGCGACCGCGAGGTCGATACCCGCCACTGCTTCCTTGTCGCCAAATCGCCGAACGAGCCCTCGAGCCTCGATTGCCGATGCCGTCGTTGTCATGGTGAAAGACGCTATCGGCGCGAGTGCTGTTGCCTTTGGTACGCGTCGATTCGAGCCACCCTTGTGCGGGCCGGTGGGTGGGAGGTCACCATGCGATCACGCCAATTTCGTGGTCGCTCATCGCGACCTTCTTCAATGACGCGGCGAAGTGCGCGCGACAGGTGTTTGCCAAATCCCAATTCGACTGCATTGCGGTCTGCACGAAACTCGGCTCCCTTTCCTGCAGCGTTACTGAGATATCGCGCGAGTGACAAGTCTGCAAGAAAGATCCAACTGACAATCGTCAGTGTTCCGGCGACTGTGCGGCCGAGAACGTCGAGAGACTTGACGCGCAATGAGTTCGCTGTGACATCAGCGATGTTCTGAAGCATGAACCCGAGTTGAGCGAACATCACCACAGGAAGACTCAGCCATTGACTGAACGTGAGAGCGACAGTGTGTAATCCGAGATGGTGACTCAACTCATGTGCCAACACCCCGCACAGTTCATCGTGGTCGAGTTCGTTGACTGCGTATGACGACACGACCATGAGGTGGCCTCCACAAGCAAAGGCGTTCACTTCATCGCCATCTGCGATGGCGAGAATGAAACGGCTTGCAGGTACGTGACTTGCTTGAGCAACAACGAGCCATGCACGTTGCAGCCGATCTCTTTCATCGCGGTTTGGTACGCGGGCACCAAGAAGTCGCACCAGCACAAATTGTTGAACGGGTCGCACAAACAAAGCAGCTCCCAGCAACAGGGCGATGAGGGCGAACACGAAGTATGAAAGCTCATGAAGTGGAGAAGTGATCCACCAAAGAAGCGCGATGGTGACGGCCCACGCAGGAAGCA
>JBJTGC010000177.1:0-3661 GCA_046093725.1 Actinomycetota bacterium | reverse complement strand
GCTCTCCCCGGCGAACACGGGCTTGCTTGGCTGTAATGACGCTCGAAGTGCACACCATGTCGCGCAAGTTCGTGCAGTCCGGGAGTGTGCACACCGGTGTCGCGCGTGGTCGAGAAGCAGTCACCCCTGAATTGATCGAGAGTGATGAGCAGAACGTTGCGCTTCACGTGTACTTGTCTAGTCGCTAGTCCCCACCGTCAGCATCTGCAAGCGACACTGAGATGTTCTCTGGCATGGCAGGTAGACGCTGGGCCGCAAGCCACGTCAACACGACAAACACCGTCGAGCCCCACAGAGCAAGTGTGAGGCCACCCCACAAATACAGGAGGCCCGACAGCATCGTGCCAACAAGGCGTCCAGCCGCATTTGCCGAGTAATAGAAGCCGACATCCATGGATACTCCGTCATCGTCAGAAAACGCCAGCACCAGAAATGAGTGCAACGAGGAATTCATCGCAAACACCACTCCAAACACCAGGAGACCGCCAATGATTGCCACGGTTTTGGCGACATTAAGAGCCACCAACAGTGCCATCGCAGCGCACACTGTCACCAAGACAAAAGCCCACCGTCGGGCTGCATTCACTTCATCGGTTGTCGTGCGACTCAACACCAACAGTCGTGGCGCGAACGACTGAACAATTCCGTATCCAATCACCCACGCAGCGAGAAACCCTCCGACACCTTCGTGACTCCACCCAAGCTGGTCAGACAAGAACACCGGTAACGCCACGACAAACCAGATGTCCCGCGAGCCGAAGAGAAAGAACCGTGCTACCGATAGTCGATTGATGGCAGCGGATTTCGACAACACCGATCGAAGCGGAGGCTTCTTCTTTGCCTTTCCAATGTCCTCGTTGAGAAACACCAGCAACAAGATGACTGTCACAATGAGTGCGGCAACCATGACCCACAACGCCCCGTCGTAGTTGAGCCATGCAAGGAGCGCAGCACCGAGAAAGAACCCAACACCCTTCAACGCGTTCTTTGACCCCGTCAGAACAGCGACGAGCTTGAAGAGTGACCCGTCACCGGCAACTGATTTCACTGCGCTCTTCGAACTCATCTTCGTCAAGTCCTTTGCGATGCCAGAGAGAGCCTGCATCCCCATGACAAACGCAACTGACAGCCACTGCTTCCAACCAGGCTGTTCAAACGTGAGAGCTGACAAAGCCACCACCTGCAACATGAGCCCACCCACCAGAGTTCGATTGAGTCCACTACGTGCGCCGACCCAACCCCCCAACAGGTTCGTGAGAATCCCCATGAACTCATATGCAAGGAAGAGAAAAGCAATCGCAACGGCCGAGTAGCCAAGTTCATTGAAGTGCAACAAGACGAGCATGCGTAACGCACCGTCAGTGAGGGTGAACACCCAGTACCCCGCGGTCACGAGGGCATAATTGCGCAACTTCACGTAGAGAACAGTACGCCGGCGAGTCGAGCAGGATCGTGTGCCAGAATCGGGTCGAGGCGTCATTGTTCTGGGGGGATCACAATGGACATGAGCGGAATTGACCAATTGGCCGAGCCTGCAGATTCAGATGTGCTCGCCCATCTGCGGGCCACATGTCCAGTGTCCCGCACACCGTCTGGTGCATGGTTTCTGGCTCGGAATGCCGATGTGCTCGCCGCCACCAAGGATGTTCACACCTTCCGCGCGAGTTTCCGCGAGCCTGGCGTGATTGTCCCCGATGAGGAACAACTCATCAATGAAATTCCCGAACCTCGTCATGGCGAGGTACGCAAGGTCATCAACTCTGCCATTGCTGCCCACAAGATCACGCGCATGGAAGGTTTCTGCCGCGAACTAAGCAACGAACTGCTTGACGACTTACTGACTCGTGACGGAGCCATCGACTTGGTGCATGACTACGTGATGCCCATTCCGAACAACGTCATTGCCGAGCTTCTCGGAGCGAAACGCGGGGACTTCAACAAATCGTCCACCTGGTCCGATGAGGTGGTTCAGGGAACGTGGCCCACTCAGAACCGCAATGAACGCGGCGAAGGGCTTGCTGGTGCTCACCCGGAATTCACCGCATACGTGGATGAGTTGATTCGTGAACGGAAAGTCACACCAAAAGATGACTTCATCACACGACTAATCAACACAGAAATTGACGGTCGTCGCCTCACCGACATTGAGACACGAACGCAATTGGTGTTTCTGTTCATCTCTGGCAATGAGACCACCCGTCATCTCATCAGCAACCTGTTGTGGACCATCGTCAACAACCCCGGCATCGAACGTGCATTACGAGATAATCCCGATCTCATCAACAACGCCATTGAAGAGAGTCTCCGCCATGACCCGCCTGTCAAGGTGCTGATGCGTAATTGCGAGCAAGAAACCACAGTGCATGGCGAGTCGATGAGTCCGCGAGACAAAGTTGCATTCGGCATCATGTCGGCCAACCGCGACGAAGAGTTGTACGAGAACCCACACGAGTTCCGTCTCGACCGACCGAACCCTCGTAACCACCTCGGCTTTGGTGGCGGACCACACGTGTGCCCTGGCGCCGCACTTGCGCGCCTCGAGGCAAGAGTGGCAGTTGAAGAGTTCCTGCGACGAGTGGAACATTGCGACGTGCTTGAGCCGGGTGTGTACGACGAAGTTCCTGTGTTCTGGGCACGCGGGCCAGCACACCTAAAAGTGCGCCTGACACCACACGGCGTCTAGAGAAACTTGTTTCCAGAAACCGGGGGCTACATTGAGGTTGTGGCCACGACCGGTGACTGGAACTTCCTCAGCAACCATGCGCATGTGCTGGTCTGCCTTGCCCGCGACCCCGAGGCACGCCTACGTGACATCGCGGCCGATGTGGGCATCACCGAACGCCGGGTGAGCTCGATTGTGACAGACCTTGAGGCTGAAGGAGTCGTGAAGATTGGCCGAGTGGGCCGTCGCAACACCTACACAATCAACCGGCGGGCCCGCCTTCGCCACCCCCTCGAGTCTCACCAGACTGTCGGCGACCTCCTGCGCGCAATCCAATAACCCAACACTCAGTAGCCAAGTGGCTGAACTAATACCTGTAATTTGTTTCTAGTAATCCATATCTAGTAGTGTGAGCCGAGTGTCAGTCGGCGACTTGGTCTCTCTCAATCTTGGTTCTCCTGTAGTTCTCGCTTTTCTGCTTGGCGTCATTGCCGCGTTTATTAAGAGCGACCTCCGTTTCCCTGAACAAGTCACGTCACTTCTTTCCACTTATCTCTTGTTTGCCATTGGGCTGAAGGGCGGCCTTCGACTTCGCGAGAGTTCTGTCTCCGAACTTGCGTGGCCAGTCGTGATCACGCTGATACTCGGTGTCGCCACTCCCCTCATCGCGTTCATCATCGCTCGGGCGTTCGTACGACTCGACACCATCAACGCCGCATCATTGGCCGCGCACTACGGCTCGGTTTCAGCCGTCACTTTCACCGCTGCAGAGTCATTCGCACGAGCCGCCGGAACTCTTGAAGAGGGCTTCCTCCCCGCACTGGTCGCTGTACTTGAGATACCGGGCATTGTGGTGGCTCTCGTCATTGCAAGTCGTGCACGGCAAGGGCGTTCGATGTCGTCAGCAATCCACGAAGTGCTCACCGGTAAGAGCGTGGTGCTCCTGCTCGGCGGTCTCATTATCGGCACCATCGCCAACCAAGAAGCTCTCACTCGAGT
>JBJTGC010000176.1:0-2005 GCA_046093725.1 Actinomycetota bacterium | reverse complement strand
TACAAGGTCACATCGGGGAAGTGCCGAATCGTGCGCACATCACTGGTGACCCCATCGACCACTGGTACATGCATCGTGCGCGTGTCCATTGCGAAGTACAAGACATTTCCTCGCATGTCCACAACTTTCACCGTGACGCTCCTTCGCTGATTGTCTGCGAGACTGGCGCCGTGAAACGCACACGTGCCTCAATCGCCCTCATAGTTCTCTCGCTCACAGCAACTATCGCTGCATGCGGCGGGTCCAGCGAGCGAGAAACGGCCACCTTCAAAGTCACACCCGGTTGGGAGCAAGTTCTCATCACCGACGCAGTGCCAGGTGATTCATTGTCACTGGTTGCTGATGGCACTGACGATGCTCTTCAGACCGCAGTGGTTGACGCAGAAGGAGTCGCGTTATTCCGCCGGGTCGATGCTGGCTCATACGCCGTGCTTGCCGATGGTTCCGGCAAGTCGAAATCTGATGCGTTCACGGTGAAAGACGAAAGCGAGACGCCTGACGCGAGTTTCTATTCATCACAAGAATTGGCGGCACCCGGTTTTGGTTACGTGACGACTCGTGACGGAACGACGCTCTCAATCAACGTGTCGTTGCCCGGGCCTGTGTCTGGTGGTCCGTATCCGACAGTTGTCGAATACTCCGGTTACAGCCCGAGCAATCCTGCTGACACGACGTCGGGTCAGTTGTACAACGCGCTTGGCTATGCATACGTCGGCGCGAACATGCGTGGCACCGGCTGTTCAGGCGGTTCCTTCAGGTTCTTCGAACTGATGCAACGACTCGATGCGTACGACTTCATCGAGGCTGTAGCAGCGCAACCGTGGGTGAAGTTCAACAAAGTGGGCATGGTGGGCATTTCGTACCCCGGTATCAGCCAATTGTTCGCCGCTTCAACTCAACCACCAAGCCTCGCGGCAATCACGCCGCTATCAGTGCTCGACGATTCGTATCGCGCGACCTTGTATCCAGGTGGAATCTTGAACACAGGGTTTGCTGTGAAGTGGACAAGTGAGCGCGTCGAGCAATCAAAGCCACTTGGTCAAGGCTGGGAACAGAAGCAAATCGACGCGGGTGACACGACATGTGCCGACAACCAGAAGATTCGTGGGCAGAACCCAGATCTTCTCAAAGAGATCGAGGACAACCCGTATTACTCAGAAGAACTCGGTGCAGAAATCAATCCACGTGCATTCGTTGGCCGCATCAATGTTCCGGTGTTCATCGCAGGTGCATGGCAAGACGAACAAACCGGTGGTCGCTTTCCGACCATGCTCGATCAGTTCACGTCGGCACCACACGTGTATGCGTACCTCACGAATGGTCTTCACACAGAGTCGCTCATCAGCACCGGCATTCTGCCGCGTATGTCTGAGTTCCTTGACCTCTATGTCGCTCGCAAGGTGCCTTCACTGACTCAAGCGAAATTGACGTCGACACTTGTCGCAGCAGCAATCGTCGGTGTGCCTGGCGCCGACCTCGGGGTCGATCGCTTCAACGGAATGTCGTACGAAGAAGCACTAGCTGAGTACGAGGCAGGCCCGAAAGTGAATGTGCTGTTCGAAGAGGGTGCTGCAGATGGTGTCGCGCCAGGTGCTGCCTCGCCACGCTGGATCAGTTCGTTTGATTCGTGGCCGATACCGACGGCGAAGCCACTTCGTCTCTACGCCGCAGAAGGTGGGCGCCTTGGTGTCGCAGAGCCAACTGTCGCTGAAGGCAGTGACGACTACCGCGCCGACCCGGCGTCGACTGATGCCACGTACTTGGGTGGCGACCGTGGTGACATTTGGAAGGCAAGCGTGAAGTGGGAATGGGATGTCAACGCACCCGGTACTGCCGCTGTCTATACAACAGATGCGTTACTGGAGGACACAGTGATCATCGGTAGCTCATCAGCAGACTTGTGGATCAGTAGCACTGCACCCGACACCGACCTTGAAGTGACAGTGTCTGAGATGCGGCCAGACGGCAACGAGGTGTACGTACAGAGCGGTTGGCTACGTGCATC
>JBJTGC010000175.1:0-3183 GCA_046093725.1 Actinomycetota bacterium | reverse complement strand
TTACGCGAGGTGTCGACGCGTGCGACCGATCGAGCAGTGGTGTTGACCGGCGCTGACGGCAACTTCTCGTCGGGGGGTGACTTGTGGGGTGGCGCTGACGATGTGCCGAAGTCGCCACTACACGGCATGCACACGACAGGTTCCATCACATCGACCATCTCTTCGATGCACAAACCCGTGATTGCGAAAGTGCGCGGATATGCAGTCGGAGCCGGGTGCAACATTGCGCTCGCGTGCGACTTGGTGGTGGCTAGTGACAACGCAAAGTTCTCAGAGATTTTCGTGAAGCGCGGTCTTGTCCCTGATGCCGGTGGCACGTGGTTACTGCCGCGAAGAGTCGGGCTGCATCGTGCGAAAGAGATCGCTTTCTTCGGCAGCATCTATTCAGCTACCCAGGCGTACGACCTCGGGCTCATCAATCGTGTGATCGCGGACAACGAACTGGACGCTTTCGTGGATGACTGGTGTGACACCTTGGCGGTTGGTCCGCCTCTGGCGCTCGGCATCACGAAGCAGCTGTTGAATTCCTCATTGAATTCGAGCCTGGATCAAGCCCTTGACAACGAAGCAGTTGCGCAGGTGTATATGTTCAATACTCGTGATGCGCAAGAAGCAATCGGTGCCTTCGTCGAAAAACGCACTCCAACGTTCAAGGGCCAATAGGGCGCTCGTCGCTGTCGTCACAGTGGCGACGGCGTTTATGTTGTTGGCCCCAGGACAAACATTGGCCGCCGGTGAAGAATCGACATCATCAACGGTTGACTCGACGATGAGTGACGCGGCCACCACAACGACTCTCCCTGTGGGATGTGACACGCCGGTGGTTGCGCAGGCCGTGTTTGTCGGCACCGTTGTGGAGAAGAACGAGATTGATGCCATCTTTCGCGTCGACACCATTCGCGCTGGAAGTCTGAGCGGCTTTGCCGAGGGTGGCGGGGCAGACGGGCAGGGTTCGTTGGTGAAGGTGCGTTACGGACGAGACGTCAGTTTTCTCGACGTCGATGGTGTGTACCTCGTCGGGGTGATCGTCGATGCGGCAGCATCGCTGTTGTCGTCATCGGTTCGCGACAATCAGAACCTGTTCGGTGGCAACCAAATTGCCGGTGTTGATCAGGCCGTGTCGTGCCCACAACGTGAAAACCCCGGACGAACACTTCTCACAGATGGAAAACCAGTGGACACGGCCGTCTTCGCCAGCTTCTTCGATCAGCCGTTACGCCTCTTCATGGCGCTGGTCTTGCCGGCAGCACTTGTGTTTGTCGTGCTCGTGGCGCTCGTTTTTATGCGTCGAGCCGCGCGTTTGGCGCCACGTCGCTGACGCAACGCTTGCAAACAAAGGTCAGGCGCGAGCTGCGGTTGCTTTGGCCCGTAAGTCGTCGACTGCGTGGCGAAGACCCTTGGGGTCGCGGTACAGCGCGCTTCCTGCGATCAACAAGTTTGCTCCTGCTGCCGCGGCACCAGCCACAGTCGAAGGTCCGATACCTCCGTCGACTTCGACATGAACTGCATCTGACAAACCTGCAGCGTCGACCATGGAGCGAACTTGGCGAATTTTTGGTTCCATCGAACTGATGTAGCTCTGACCACCGAAACCGGGGTTGACCGTCATCACGAGTACTAGGTCAATGAGGTCGAGCACGTGTTCAACTTCGCTCGCTGGTGTGTGTGGGTTGAGTGCTACACCCGCAGTTGCGCCCATGGAGCGAATGTTCTCGAGAGTGCGATGTAGGTGAGTGCACGCTTCTGCGTGAACGATGAGACGCGAGCACCCTGCCTCGACGTATCGCTTCGCCATGACATCGGGCGTGAGCACCATGAGGTGGGCTTCAAAGGGAAGTGAAGTGTGCGAACGTGCTGAAGCAATGACGTCGGGTCCGAACGTGAGGTTTGGCACGAACTGTCCGTCCATGACGTCCCATTGGATGAGGTCCACGCCGGCGTCTTCGAGTGCCTTGACTTCGTCACCAAGTTTCGAGAAATCAGCCGGAAGCACCGAAGGTGCAATCAGGACCGGCAACGACACATCGTCATCCTAACCGTCATTCGTTCTCTACGATGAAGAAGTGACGGAGAGCGCGCACCGGGTCACGGTGGAAAAACTGATTGCCGGCGGCCAAGGACTGGCTCGACTCGACGACGGGCGAGTTGTCTTCGTGCCGGCCGTCGTGCCTGGTGAAGTTGTCGACATCAACGTCACGCAACGAGAGAATGATTTTGCACGCGCTCTGCTCGCATCTGTCGTTGAGCCTTCGCCGCACAGGCGAGTGCCACCGTGCCCGCACGTTGCTGAGGGATGTGGTGGTTGCGACTGGCAACACATCGCACCTGATCACCAAGGCAGGTTGAAAGTCGAAATCGTCAAAGAGGCGTTCGCGCGAACCGCCAAGCTTCACCCAGATGTTGAACTGGTGCCGCCGCTGCCGGCTTCGGCGCGTCGCACAACCGTGCGGATGGTCTCAACGCCTGCTGGTTCGCTCGCATTTCACGAAACGCAGTCAAGTGACATCGTTCTTGTCAACCGTTGCCTTGTCGCGCATGACCTCATCAATGACCTTGTAGCTCAACCACTTCTCAAAGGGGAAGGGGAAGTGACTATCCGAGTTGGAGCTCGCACGGGAGATGTCGCAGTGGAGTGCCACACAGGAGAGCTTGTTGACAACCTGCCAGCTCATGTGCGCCGCGGAAAGAAGGCCCGCATCACTGAAGTCGTGCACGGACATTCGTTCCAAGTGTCGATGCCGTCGTTTTTTCAGAACTCGCCCGAAGCTGCCGAGTCAATCGCAGATTCAATCGCGCACATCTTCGATGTCTTTCAAGTGTCTGGCGGAACCCTCGTCGATGCGTACGGTGGTGTCGGATTGTTTGCTCGACTGTTCGCAGATCGCTTTTCCGAAGTCGTCGTGGTGGAAGGCAACGCAACATCGTGTCGCGACGCACTCGTAAACCTCGACGGATGTGCGGCTCAGATTTTCGAAACATCAGTCGAGCAATGGCGCGCGACCCACGCTGACGTGGTCATCGCCGATCCTGCCCGCCAGGGCCTGGGGAAGCTGGGCGCACAGGCAATCGTGGACACGGGCGCGCCGGTGGTGGTGCTGGTGAGTTGTGACCCGGTCGCTGCGGCGCGCGATGCGCGTTACCTCGTGGACGCGGGATACGACGTGATCGAGGCAGAAGTACTCG
>JBJTGC010000174.1:0-2378 GCA_046093725.1 Actinomycetota bacterium | reverse complement strand
GTCGTAGTGTTGGTTCATGACCAATCTCTCTGGCCAAGTCGCCCTTGTTACTGGTGCCGCACGGGGACAAGGCCGCTCACACGCGCTGGCACTTGCTCGTGCCGGGGCACGGCTGGTGCTTGTCGACATAGCAGCCGACATTGACACCGTTCCCTACCCACTCGGCACGGCGGCAGACCTTCGCGAGACCGAAGCACTGGTGCAAGAGATCGGTCAAGAGTGTTTGTCGTTCGTCGCCGATATTCGTGACACAGCTGCCATGACGAACGTCGTCGACACGGCAGTCAAGGCCTTCGGCCAACTCGATATCTGTGTGGCCAATGCGGGTGTCGTTGGCTTCGGAAAATTCTGGGAACTGACCGATGAGCAATGGACAACCATGGTCGACACAAACCTGAACGGTGCGTTCAAGACCGTACGAGCCGTGGTGCCACACATGCTCGAGCGCAACTACGGACGCATCATCATCGTGTCCTCTATGAGCGGCCGCATGGGGAACGCGAATCTTGCGCACTATGTCGCAAGCAAGTGGGGGCTCATCGGCATGGCAAAGTCACTTGCAATCGAAGTCGCCGCTCATGGCATCACCGTGAATGCGTTGTGCCCCACGTCAGTGGACACTCCGATGTTGCACAACCCAGCGATGTACAGCCTGTTCTGTCCCGATCTCACACATCCGACACGAGACGACGTGATGCCGCGCTACGCGGCGATGAACAAACTCGGTCGGCCTTGGCTGTCCGCCGAGGAGGTCTCACATGCCGTGATGTACCTCTGTGACGAAAATGCAGCCGCCGTCACCGGCCAGGCCATCGAGGTGAGTCTCGGGTCTGCCAGTGGTCAACACTGAGCAGTGCGACTCAACTCTTCCGCGCCACTCCAAAGGCACGAAACGCGGTAAGAGCGATCACAAGGATTGCCACCGCACCAGAGAAACTGAGTGAGTCAAGCGCGTCTTTCTTGGTGAGTAATCCCTCGATTCCCTTGACCCCCATGTAGACGATGAGCACATCGATGATGGACTTCTTCAGGCCGTCCAACGAGTCCACGCGCAACCACTGCGGAACAGGAAGCTCGTCGATGAATAGCTCGTAAAGGCCGATTGTGACGATGAGCTGCACCACTGCAAGCAGGTACATGTCGATCACTCCGAGAAGCTGAACAATCGTGACGTCATCGCGCCACGCACCTTCAAGGAGATCCCCGATGAGTTTCACGGACTTGGCGACGCCCCACCCAAAACTCGCGATCGTCGTGGCCCCAAGGCCGAGAACTGCGACAAGAACGATGAACCGACTGAACCCGAGAATTTGCTTCACCTGACCATGATGCCACGCGTACACAACGACGCCTATCGTTGCCACGTGGCCGATTCGCCAATCCGGAAGACCTTGATAGTCGCATCTGTTCAAAGATCTGGCTCGACACTTCTGTCGTCACTGCTTCGATCCACCGGAGTGGCTGGTCGTCCGATGGAGATGATGAACATCCACACGAAACTCTTCACGGACACTCGTGCCCGACTTGGGGTTCCGACGCTGTCGGCCGTCGGCTATGGCGCCGCCGCATTGCGCAAAGTCACACGGCGCGACCTGGCCCGCCACATTCGCCACTACACCCACGAGTCATACCTTGATTACCTGACGCGAATTGCCCCCGAGCACACGACGCCAAACGGAGTGTTCGGGATGAAGATTCATTGGACTCAGTATCGAGACAACTTGCTTCGACGCGGTGATGACGCAGGTTTCTGGCGCGCACCCGTCACGTGGATACTCATTCGTCGCGACAATGATGTTCGTCAAGCCATCTCGTTCGTGAAGGCTCAACAGACAAACCGGTGGCACAGTGACATGGCTGGACGCGGCGAAGCTGTCTATAACGAGCGTGCAATCTCCGATGCGCTCACAGAGATACGACGCAACTACAGCGACTGGAATGAATACTTCGCTGACACCGGTGCTGAACCCGTTCGATTGACATACGAGGCGCTCGCTGCCAATCCACAACATGCGATAGACGCAGTGCTCGACGCACTCGGAGAGCCACGGGTTGTCGTGCCGCCCACTTCGATGAAGCCGGTGTCTGACGAGATGAATGACGAGTGGGAACGGCTGTTCAGGTCAAGCGGTCAGGTCTGAACCTCACACCACGAGCGAACACACGCGGCGTGACAGTTCCACTGCATCGCCATCGGATGGACGAACAATGAGATCAGCAGCCAGAGGCGCCTCATAGGGGCTGTCGATGCCTGTGAAGTTGGTGATATCACCACGTCGGGCCCGCTGATACATACCCTTCGGGTCTCGCCGTTCGCATTCCTCCAAAGGTGTGTCGACAAACACTTCGAAGAATGTGAGCTGCGCTGCCTCGTGCAT
>JBJTGC010000173.1:0-4125 GCA_046093725.1 Actinomycetota bacterium | reverse complement strand
GTAGCTGTTCGGGCGCTTGGCCTCATCGAGTTTGGTGAACGTGCCGGCTGCGACGAGTTCATTGCACAGACGGTCATATTCGTCGGCGGTTCCGTCACACCAGTAGATGTCCTTCGGTTGAAGAATGGCGGCCCAATCGCTAACCCATTGCTTGAGTCGAGCATTAGAGGATGTTCCGGCCATGTGGCGCCTCACTTCGTGTCACGGGTAGGGGGACAAAACTTGTCCCTCAAATCTAAACCCCGGGGGTGCCCATGTCCGCTTCTGAACCCAAGCGGAGGGTGGTTGCTCGACCATCCGAGTCGAGCGAGAAAACGACGCGTTGTCCTTGGCGCACCATCCGGAACACGGATCCGTCGAGAGCGTTCGGAGCGAGGGAGTATTCGCTGAGGTCTGTGTCGCTAATCACACTGCCGTCACCAGTGACGGGGTCGTATGACTTGATGACGCCCTGCATGAAACCGCGGCGTCCTAGCGAGAGGCCTTGGTGACCTTGCCGGACTTAATGCACGCCGTGCAGGCGTTCACGCGTCGCGGAGCACCTTTCACGATGGCGCGCACACGTTGGATGTTTGGATTCCAACGACGCTTGGTGCGCACGTGCGAGTGCGACACCGACATGCCCCAAGATGGACCCTTGCCACAAACTTCGCATACTGCTGCCATAAGGATTTCCAACCTACCAGTGAGGACGAACCGACCCCAACCACGAGCGGTCAGTACGATGACGGCGTGCCTGTTGTGCAGCACTTGGGGGCAACTGACCTGCGTCGGACCGTGATCGCCTTCCGAGACCTCATGAAATCCCACTCCGAGGGCATCAATCGGTTGAACGTGTACCCAGTCCCCGATGGTGACACCGGCACGAATATGTCTCGCACCCTCGATGCCGTGGTGGCCGAGCTCGACACTGCCGGCGACGACATGGGCGCGGTGTGTGCCGCGATCTCACATGGCTCCTTGATGGGAGCGCGAGGTAACAGTGGCGTCATTCTCAGTCAGATTCTGCGGGGCCTGTCATCCACGCTTGCGAAAGTTGACGGAGTCGTCGCTGTCGACGCTGTCGCTGCCGCGATGAAGGCCGCATCGGTTGCGTCGTATGAAGCGGTGTTGAAGCCCATCGAAGGAACAATTCTCACCGTCGTGCGCGAGACGGCCGATGCAGCTGTGGCTGCAAGTGGCGCGGGTGCATCACTCGAAGACATGTTGCGTCGTGCGCGTGAGGCTGGTCGTGACGCTTTGGCTCGTACCCCAGATCTGCTGCCTGTGTTGAAAGACGCAGGTGTGGTCGATGCGGGTGGCGCAGGATTTCTTCTTCTCATGGATGCTGCATTGCATGTTGTTGCTGGCGATGCGCTTCCTGAACCAGAAGTGGTGAGTGGGCCATCAGCGGCACAGCTCGACGCTGCAGCGCATCGTGTTGCTGACGGTGGAGTCGATGTCAGCGAACTGCGCTTCGAGGTGATGTTCTTTCTCGACTTGGACGATGCACGTGTCGGCGAATTCAAGACTGCATGGGGAACAATCGGTGACTCGATTGTCGTCGTTGGTGGCGAGGGTTTGTACAACTGCCACATTCATACGAACGACATCGGTGCCGCAATCGAGGCCCCTATCGCACTTGGTGGGCGACCCCGACAAATTCGGGTGACTGACCTTTTCGAAGAAGTTGCCGAAGAGCACGCAGCGCGTGAGTCTGAGCTGGGCGCAACTCCTTCGAAGTTGCCGACGTCATTGCCTGCAGTCACTTGCGCGGTCGTGGCGGTGGCAAGTGGGGACGGCATCGCAGAGTTGTTCGGACAACTCGGTGTGCACGGTGTCGTCTCTGGCGGACAGACGGTCAATCCATCGACCGCCGAGTTGCTAGCAGCAGTCGAGCACATGAACTCTCGTCAAGTGGTCATCTTGCCGAACAACAAGAACATCATTCCGGTTGCCCAGCAAGTTGACGCGCTCACTACAAAGGACGTGCGAGTGGTGCCGACGTGTTCGATGCCTGAAGCGCTCGCAGCACTCGTGTCATATGACCCTGAGGCATCGGCCGAATCGAACGCGCGGAACATGTCAGCAGCAGCCGAGTCGGTGTCCACAGGCGAAGTCACCCAAGCTGTTCGTGACACAAGCAGCGATGCAGGACCAATCACTACTGGCGATTGGATCGGCATCGTGCGAGGCGACGGCATCGTGGCTGTCAGTGGCGGGGTCGTCGCAACATCGACGAAATTGCTCGACCATCTCATCGACTCTTCGAGTGAACTGCTCACCATCGTCACTGGTAGCGACGCCACCGCTTCGAATACAGATGCAATCACTGAGTGGGTTGCCTCGAATCGCCCGGACGTGATGGTCGAAGTTCACCGTGGCGGTCAGCCGCTCTATCCATATCACTTTGGCGTCGAGTAAGGCCGCAGCGGTGGTGGACGTCGCCGGGCCGCTCACGTATCGAGAGTTGTCAGAGCTCAGCGTCGAGCGCATCAAGGGTGTCGGCGAAAAACGTAAAGACGCACTCGAGAATTTCGGTATCTCTTCGATTCTCGACCTCTTGCAGACGTATCCCCGACGTTGGGTCGACCGCACAAACGAAGCTCGCATCGCTGACATCGTCCTTGGCGTCGAAACAATGGTGCTGGTCGAGGTGCGGTCCGTTGCTGCTCGTCGCATCAAAGGCAATCGCATGATGGTGAATGTGAACACTGGTGACGGAACCGGACGATTGTCGCTGACCTTCTTTAACCAGCCATGGCGTGAGAAGCAATTGAAGACCGGCGCGCAGATTGCCGTGTTTGGAAAGCCTGAGATGTATCGCGGGTATCTGCAGATGACAAACCCCGTGGTTGATCTTGTTGGTGACCGCACTGGTCGAATCGTGCCGATTTATCCGCAAAGTGAGAAGTCGAAACTGCACTCGTGGGACATCGCTGCATGGGTCGAGTCGGCCTTGAACAAGTGTGATCCTCGAGGGGTGGCAGACCCGGTGCCGGTGGAATTGCTACAACGTTTAGGTCTTGTCGATCGCTTGTCGGCACTTCGTGGGATTCATCTACCCGACACCATGTCGATGCGCGACGATGCGCGTCGACGCCTCGCATTCGATGAAGTCTTCCGAGTGCAAACCATGTTGGTGGGTCGCAAGCGAGCACTCGAGCATGAATCGAAAGCGGTGGCACACCGAATTACGGGCCCACTCATCGAACGATTCGCAGCTTCGCTACCGTTCCCGCTGACGAAGGCCCAACAGCGCGTCATCGACGAGATCACCTCTGATTTGGCAAAGCCCACCCCCATGCATCGGTTGTTGCAGGGTGATGTCGGCAGCGGCAAGACCGTGGTGTCGGTGTGGACGCTGTTATGTGCAGTGCAGGGCGGCTTGCAAGGTGCCCTCATGGCGCCGACTGAAGTGCTGGCAGAGCAGCACCACAGCTCGGTGTCGGCACTCTTGGACGGGCTGATGGTTCCGGACGAAGCGAATCTCTTTGGTGATCGACCGCTGCAAGTGCGACTACTCACCAACAAAGTCACGGGCGAGGCTCGACGCAACGTGCTGACCGGACTCGCAGACGGCACAGTCGACATCGTCATCGGTACGCACGCGCTCATTCAAGAGGCCGTTGACTTCAAGCATCTCGGAGTTGCAGTCATCGACGAGCAACATCGTTTTGGTGTGGAACAACGCGCCGCATTGCGCGAGCGAGCAATGAGAGGTGCGCAAGACACCATGCCGGACGTGTTGTCGATGACAGCGACACCCATTCCGCGAACTGCTGCGATGACGGTGTACGGCGATCTTGATGTCAGTGTCATCGACGAGTTGCCGCCAGGCCGCACACCTATCGACACGAAGTGGGTGAATGGGCCTTTGATGGAAGCGTCGATGTGGGCCCACGTGAGAGAGCACGTTGAGTTGGGGGAGCAGGCCTATGTCGTGTGCTCGCTCATTGAGGAGAGCGAGAAGTTGGAAGCTGCATCGGCAGAAGAGACTCATGCGCGACTCAGCAACGGCGAGCTCAAAGGTCTGCGTGTCGGACTTCTTCACGGGCGTATGAAGTCCGATGAGAAAGAGTCAGTGATGACGAGCTTTCGCAATCGTGATCTCGATGTGCTCGTTGCCACCACGGTCATCGAAGT
>JBJTGC010000172.1:0-4738 GCA_046093725.1 Actinomycetota bacterium | reverse complement strand
GCCTTCAGATCTTCGTGAGTCCATTTAATTGTTGCGTAGGCATCACGACAATGCTCGAGCATTGGTCGCGCGAAGTCAGCGGTGAAAGTCTTGGTGAATGCTTGCTCGTCGACAATCGGCGCATCAAGAAACAGGAAGTCGACCATTGTGGACACTTCGCTCAGCATGACAACTCTGGTTTGAATCAACTCGGCAACAGCTGCGAACACTTCAGGCTTGAACTGTGAGGCATTCCATGACACATCCTCGGCCGTTAACCAAGGTGAACAAGCGTTTATGAACTGCGGCAATGACATAGCCCGGATGTACTCACCATTAAAGGCCTGCAATTTCTTCACATCAAAAAAGGCAGGTGAATGGTTGACATCTTCCAAGCGAAACTGCTCGACAATGGTTGACCACGGCACAATCTCGGTGTCACCATGCGGTGCCCAACCAAGCGTCATCAGATAGTTGACCATCGCCTCAGCGAGAATTCCTTCGTCCTTGTACTGCTCGAGCGCCACTTTGTCGCGACGCTTAGACAACTTCTTGCGTTGTTCATTTACCAACACCGGCACGTGCGCCCACACAGGAGGCTCATGGCCAAGCGCCTGCCACAACAACTGTTGCTTCGGAGTGTTCGGTAAATGCTCTTCTGCACGCACCACATTGGTGATATTCATGTCGATGTCGTCTACGACATTGGCCAACAAAAACATCGGCGAGCCATTTCCACGTAGAAGCACGAAATCTTCGATAGTGGTGTTGTCAAACTCAACATCACCGCGCACCAAGTCTCGGACGACTGTCGTTCCTTCTGGTACGCGGAATCTCAGAACTCGCCCGGGACCAGGCTCAAGCCCCCGATCGCGTGAGTATCCGTCGTAACCCTGTTTTCCTGCGGCTTTTGCACGCTCTTGGATTTGCTCTGGCGTGAGGTCACACCAATACGCATGGCCAAGTTCATAGAGACGGTGAGCAGCTGCGACGTGTTTCGAGGCGTTGTCCGATTGAAAATATGGACCTTCGAACTGAGGAGACGAACTATCAATGCCAAGCCAAGCGAGCGCATCAATGATGCCTTTTGTCCACTCTGGACTGTTGCGCGACTCGTCAGTGTCTTCAATACGGAGCACAAACACACCACCCTCACGCTGAGCGAGTGCCCAGTTATACAGAGCAGTGCGCGCACCACCAACGTGGAAGAAACCGGTGGGAGATGGCGCAAAGCGATAGCGCGGCGTGTGTGACATTCTTCCGCAAGGCTACTGGTACTGCTCTCGACGAAGCAGTGCGAGTCACATCACCGCTAGTTTGAGACTGTGGCACGCACCAAAGATCCGCACCCTGGTCACCGTTCTGTCGCCGGTGGTCTTGCTCGTGCAGCAGTGTTCGGCATCAGCGACGGCCTCACTTCCAACGTGTCGCTCGTCATCGGCTTTGCGGGTGGCGGCGTATCTTCTTCCGTCGTACGACTTGCTGGCATCGCCGGTGCAGTCGCAGGTGCCGCAAGCATGGCAGCGGGTGAATGGATCTCTGTATCCGCCCAGAACGAACTTGTGGAGCGCGAACTTGAAGCGGAACGCAAAGAACTGAAAGACAACCCCGAGTTCGAGACTCGTGAGCTCGCTGCGTTCTACGAAGGACACGGCATGTCCAAGGAACAGGCCGCATCGGCCGCGAAAGAAGTAATGGCCAAGCCGGAACTGGCTCTCATCGTCCATGCGCGCGAAGAGTTCGGCATTGATCCCGATGACATGCCCTCAGCCATTTCTGCGGCAACTATTTCATTTCTTTGTTTCGTTGTTGGCGCACTCTTACCGGTTGTGCCTTGGTTTATTGGTTCCGGTACCGCCGCTGGTGTTGCATCAATCGTCATTGGTGGCATCGCAGCGTTGTTTGTAGGCGGCGCCATTGGCGTAAGTGCCGAGCGTCCAGTTGCTCGTTCAGCGATACGACAAGTGCTCATCATGCTCGTCGCCTGTGGCGCTACATATCTCATCGGAACGTTGCTCAACACATCAGTCACGGCATGACCGAGTACACCGCCACCGATCAATTGAATGTGCTCGGTGAACCATTGCAGTCCTGCAGTTTTGACCCCTTGACTGGTTTCTACCGATCCGGGTGCTGCGAAGTGGGCGGCGACGACACCGGTGTACATGCGGTGTGCGCCATCATGACCAGTGAATTCCTCGAATTCTCGAAGTCAATGGGAAACGACCTCTCGACACCCATGCCTCAGTACGGGTTCAAAGGGCTTGTCGATGGTGATCAGTGGTGCTTATGCGCCCCCCGATGGCAAGAAGCATTCGAGGCCGGACGAGCACCAAAAGTACGACTTGCTTCAACACACATGGCCGCACTTGAATTCTGCGACCTTGACGCACTGAAGCGTCACGCCATCGACGCCTGAACGTCAGAGCGTTAACGCTTCGGCGTTGAATGACATCAGCAAGGCACTATCGCCCATCACTGCCCCACTCAGTCCGTGAACCTGCGGAAGGATCTGCTCGCAGAAGAACCGCGCGGTGCCGACTTTTGCAGATATGACGTCAGTTGGCAGATCGGTTGCAGCGAGAGCCAACAGCGCAGACTGCGCCATGCAGTAGCCACCGACAAGCACTGACATTTGTCGCAGGTACGGCGTTGCACCGGACAGCACGTCAAGCGGATTACCCGCGTGTTCCAGAATCCACTGTGTCGTTCCGCGCACTGCATTGAGCGCAGCAGACAGCTCACTTCGAGTCTGCGCCAGGTCTGCGCGTGCAGCAAGGTCGGCGTCAATCGAAGCAATTTCTTCAAACAAGCCCATGACCACTGCACCGGATTTCAACCCGATTTTGCGCCCCACAAGATCCATTGCCTGGATGCCGTTTGTTCCCTCGTAGATGGTGGTGATGCGCGCGTCGCGATAGTGCTGTGCGACACCAGTTTCTTCGATGAACCCCATACCACCATGAATTTGCACCGCAGTACCCGTGAGCTCGACCGCCATGTCGGTGCCCCAGCCTTTTGACAGTGGAGTCAGCAGCGCCGCCATATCGGATGCCTTTTCGCGTTCAACTACATCAGGGTGATGCTTCGCGATGTCGAGACAACCAGCGTTCCAGTAAATAAGCCGACGCAACGCTTCGATAGTGCTCTTCATGGTCAACAACATGCGTTTCACGTCGGGATGCTCGACAATGGGAGAACTGTCAGCACCTTGCGAACCCGGCGCTCGACCCTGTCGACGCTGTACGGAATACTCAAGTGCTTGCTGATACGCACGTTCGATGAGCGCGAGACCTTCGAGACCCACACCAATGCGCGCCTGATTCATCATCGTGAACATGTACGTCATTCCACGATTTTCTTCGCCGATGAGATACCCCACCGCACCGCCATTGTCACCGTAGGAAAGCACGCATGTCGGGCTCGCCTTGATGCCAGTCTTGTGCTCGATGCTCACACATGTGACGTCATTTTCTTTGCCGAGTGAACCGTCAGCGTTCAAGAGCCGTTGGGGAACGATGAAACACGAGATGCCCTTCGTGCCTGGTGGAGCATCGGGCGTGCGCGCAAGAACGAGATGAATGATGTTGTCCGCCATGTCGTGCTGGCCGAAGGTGATGTAGATCTTTGTACCGCTGATGAGATACGTACCGTCGCTTTGGCGAACTGCTTTCGTGCGAACAGCCCCGACGTCACTTCCGGCATCGGGCTCGGTGAGATTCATCGTGCCTGTCCACTCACCACTGATCATCTTTGGCAGGTACGTCATCTTCTGAACTTCGTCGCCGTGATGCAAGATGGCATCAATTGCACCCTGCGTGAGCAGCGGTGCCATGGTGAGTGCCATGTTCGCTGAATTCATCATCTCTTGAATCGCAATATTGACAATCCAAGGAAACCCACCACCGCCAAATCCGGGCTCGAAACCAACGGTGCCCCAACCGGCATCAACGTAAGCCTTGTATGCCTCTTTGAAACCAGGTGGCGTTGTGACAGTTCCATCGTCATTGCGATGCGATCCCACGGTGTCACCGACTGAATTCAACGGTGCGAAGGACTCTTCGAAGAATCGAGCAGCCTCGCCCAACATCTCAGACACGACGGATACGTCGACACCGGCAAAGACCGGCAACTGAGAGATGTCACCTAGACGACAGAAACGGTTGAGTACGAAATCAATGTCGCCGAGTGGAGCCTTGTACGCGGTCATGTCAGGCGCCGGTGAGCGCGCGCCATTCAGAAGGCATGCGCGTGCGGGCCGCAACCGGCGTCAGCCTCAACGTTGTCTCGGGCACCAAGTCAGCAAGCTCGCGCGCTTCCGCATAATGGTGCAGAGTGTTTCGCACTCCTTCAAAGTGTGATTTACGTGCTGCAATCAAGTCAGCGGGTGCATTCGAGTCGAGAAAACCCCAGATGGTGAGAGCCAACTCGAGATCTGCCATGACGGGTGCGCGACCATACAGCGACGCGCGTCGCAGAGCAATAAGTGAACATCCGCGAAGTGCATCGTCGATGTCCTCCCCGCTACTCACGACGACTCGAGACCGCATGTGCTTGGCCAAGGTGAGCACATAACCCTGATCGGGGCCTTGATACCCGAGGCGCGGTCCTACAGGTTGACGACCCGTGATGTCGGCGGGTCGCGACGGCTGCCAGGCATCGGGGATGTGCTCGGGTGATTCGTACGTACGAACTTCTTCAACCGGCGAGACCGGTGCAAAACGTGGTGCTGCCATGAACGCTCAGACTAGGCGTGTTG